>JAITTA010000131.1 GCA_031287395.1 Dysgonamonadaceae bacterium
ATGTAATTGTTGATGGAGAAGTCAGTGGGTCACCTCTTGTCCTTTCCTGGAGAAATGGAAAACATTTCACTCTTAATAAGACTGTTTCAGGTGGAAGTCTTGTTATAAAAAACATGAAATTCATGGGTAATAGGACTTCGTCCGGAGGAGGATCGGATGGAGGAGGTATTTCGTTATCGGGAAATGGTCCGTATATACTTGATAGTACACGATTTGAAAATATAAATAATCAGGCGCTTTCCATCGGATATGGAACTGTTGTCGAATTATTAAATTCTTCGTTTGTCAATAATTTTGTTGGAGCTTCTCATGGAGGTGCGATAAATACAAGAGGTGTATTGACTGTATCTAACTGTCTGTTTGAAAAAAACAGTGAAATTTGGAGCAATTATTCCGGTGGCGCCATTGGTATATACAATCCTTCGGGAGAAACAGTGATCACAAAAAGTGTTTTTCTTGAAAATGTAACCAATGGAAGGGGTGGTGCTGTCTCTGTTTACCAATCTAATCAGAGTATTACGATAGATGAATGTTATTTTGAAGGAAATGAAGTTACAGGTAATGCCGGTAATAATGATGGTGGTGCGGTTTCCATTTATTCACCTAACTTGAATACTATTTTTTTATTGAAAAACTCGACTTTTTATAATAACATTGCAGGAGATGATGCCGGAGCTGTTTTTGTGGAAAATACGGGAGGTAGTGGTTCGGCTAAGATTGAAAACTGTACGTTTTACAAGAATATAGCTAAAGGAGGAAATAACTATTCCGGAGAAGGCTCCGGAGGGGCTATACAAATTTCCTCAACTGGTGGATTATCAAGTAGCGCAGGTACCATTCTCACTTTGAATAATAGTACTTTTGTCAAAAACATAGCTGAGAATGAACGTGGTGGCGCTATCGGTGTGTTTAATGGGACTCTATTCGCTACTGTTAGATACTATATCTCAAATAATATCTTCTTAGGGAATGAAATATATGAAGGAACGGGAGCTGTTCGACCCGATGTGAGATACTCAAATATAGGGGGGCCAACTACTGATAACGGCGGAAATATAGGTCTTGATTATTCTGCGGCAATAAATCCGACAACAGGTCCGAATTTACTGAAAGCATTCGGAACCAATAACCCTCAATTAAGTACGAACTTCAGTCAGGTTTCAGCAGCAAATCGAATTATACCGAGTCTTTCTATTATTCCGAATGATGGGACTAATGCTTTAGGATTAGCTGATGGGAAAGGTGTTGTTACTACTTTATTGAAAGACCAACGCGAATATGACCGCAATACGACAAATCCGGATGTTGGTTCCGTTGAAATTTTATGGGTACGTTTCAATGCAGGAGAAGGTGAGTGGACAGGCTTAAATGATAGCTATGAGTTTGATGGGGAAAATTATTATAAGTCTTCTTCTAATGTAACCGATTTTTATTTTAAAGTTACTTATTCCGGTGGGACAGTCTTGGTGCCGACGGCAACATTGACTCCTCCAACAGGTAAAATATTTGATAAATGGGTGCTGGATGATGGAAATGATGATACGGAATGGGACCCCTCCGGTGAAGTGACTGCCAATGTTCTGGTGAAAGCCCTCTGGAAAAGTGCGGCATTAACCGTTACCTATTATCCGAACGGCGGAGGCGGAACCGCAAAAACCATCAATTGTGCAGCCGATGGTACACATACCATATTGAATTATGACGATGTGGCTCTTGGTTTTTCACCGCCTCCGAATCATTCATTTGCAGGATGGAATACGGTAGCCGATGGTTCCGGGATCTCTTATGGCATTGGTTCCATAAGTACCTTTTCCGTCAACATCGAATTGTATGCTCAGTGGCAGGACAATACGCCGATTCCAGGGATCCGGATACAAGAAATGGAACCTGTTTGTTCCAATGAAACAGAAATACGGATTCCGTACGAATTGCTCTATTTTGAATATGCGATGGAGTATGTTATTTATTTTTCGAATGAAGCTAAGAATGCAGGATTTGTTGATAAAACAAGATATTCCGCACTGCCGGATGGCTACATCACGATTCCCGTTCCTGCAGGGGTTCCTCAGGGAAAATACAAGGGGAGTATCTTTCTGCGTTGTGATTTGAATCCGGATATCATATCCGAATATTCTTTTGAAATAGAAATACTGGAATCGGTAAGAATTGTTCGTCAACCGGTCTCGGAAATTTTCGGTTGCGAGGGTGGAAATTTTAACCTGTCTGTTGTCGCGACCGGTGATAACCTGACCTATCAATGGTACCACGACGATCGGAAGATAGCAGGGGCTACCTCCGATCATTATGGAGATATTGTATCTCCGGAAACATTAGGTATTTACTATGTTGAAGTTTCAGGAACTTGTGATACCATCGTCAGTAATGAAGCAATCGTGGGAATGTATGGGGCAACCCGGATCACTCGCCAGCCGTTGTCCGAGACGATCGGTTGTGAGGGTGGCCGTTTCAATTTATCAGTTGAGGCTGCAGGTGAAAACCTGACATACCAGTGGTATTATAATGGAAAGAAAATAGAGGGTGCAACTTCCGACCATTACGAAAATGAAATATCCGCAGAAACGGTTGGGTTTTATTATGTAGAGGTCACAGGAGCCTGTGGCGTTGTTGTCAGTGACAGGGTTACCGTCGGAATCCATGCCGGAACCAGAATTACCAGCCAACCGATAACTGATTTTATTGGTTGTAAAGATGAATCTTTCAGTTTGTCTGTTGAGGCGACAGGTGAAAATCTGACTTATCAATGGTACCATAATGGTCAAAAAATACCAGGAGCGACGTCCAATCATTACGAAAATGTTTTGTCGTCCGAAATGGTAGGTCATTACTATGTTGAAGTTTCCGGAGCATGTGGTACGATCATCAGTAATGAGTCTAATGTGAGAAGGCATCCCGAAACACGGAGCATTCAACAACCTGTACCCTGGACTTTCAGTTGTGAAGGTGACGGTTTTAATTTGTCGATAGAGGTGGTAGGTGAAAATCCTACTTATCAATGGTATCATAATGGACAGAAAATAACAGGCGCCGTTTCCAGCCATTATGAAAATGTTTTATCATCCGAGACGACGGGTTATTATCATGTAGTAGTCAAAGGCGTGTGTGACTCCGTGATCAGTGACAGGGCAAATGTAGAAATGAACAGGCTTACAATATTGATGAAATGGGATGATGTGTTGTATATTGAGAATGTTGATAGCCGTTATGTGAGATTCCAGTGGTATAAGGACGGACAGGCAATAGCTCAGTATGGTACGGCCATGTATTATACAGATTCGAACGGACTTCTGGGTACTTATTTTGTACGGGCTTATTATTCCGACGGAACATATGATGAGTCTTGTCCGATAACATTTACTGAATCAGTACAATCTTCCGGCCTTTCGGTTTATCCTAATCCGGTGCCTCGTTTCGGACAGTTGATGGTGAAGAGTGATGATTTGGGAGAATCGTATGCCGGTGCGCAAATTACGATCTATAACCTGATGGGACAGAAAGTGTATTCTTCCCGTGCAACAGGATCGGAAACCGCAATTCAAATGAAAGTCACCGAAGGGACTTATCTGATGCACATTATTTCTCCGGGCGGGAAGAAAACCGTTAAAAAGATAATGGTGAAATAAAAACTGCTGAACAGAAATCCCTTGTTTGGTATGACAAAATAAGAGGATGTGGCCTCAATTGAAGTGACACATCCTCTTATTTTATCATTTTATGAGATCAAATCAGAATATCTTCTTGAACCCACGACATGGCAAGTGTTGTACCACTTTTAAAAACAAATTTTCATCGTATGAAAAAAGTAAATAAAATTATCACGAATTGGATATGATAATTTTAATCAGATAGTTTTTAAAGCGGGTATTGTTTTTTCCCAATGCTTCGAAAAAACGTTTTTCTGCATGCTGAACAGTTATAACCGCCTTTTGGATGAGTTCATCTCCTTTAGGAGTCAAGGTAATCATTTTTGCCCGTACATCCACCGGATGAGGAGGGCGAGCTACAAGGTCCCGTTTTTCCAATCCTTTAAGCGTTGGTGAAATGTTCATCGGATTGGTTTTTATATGTTTAGCGAGTATGATCTGAGTTATTGGCGAATCATTATGCAATGATAGCCAATAAATACTGGCAAGTACAGCAAATTGAGTATGAGTGAGTTGATGCTTCTGTAATACCTTTTTGTGATTTTGTTCCCACAAATTGTATGTAAGTAGGAGTAAAAATCCTGAGTCTTCATTAGGATTTCTTAACTCTTGATAAGTAAAGACTGATTTCATTTTTTGTGGCTGTTAGTTTTTTTTTTGCAAATTTATATTGAAAATTTTATATAAACATTATTTTTTTGATAATTGATTTAAAATAATTATCGAAAATCCATAAATAAAGATAAAAGAAATATATGTTGATAGAAACTGTGCGATAAATAAAAAAACAATCAAATTGATATGTCTGTACATGTGTTGGTTTATCTTTGTGTTCAGAATTTTCTTAAATATATCGTTAAAAAGCCTGGAATAATTTTTATATTCAAAATAACCCTTACCTTTGTTCTTCGAAATTTTTGTCTGATTCATGAAAAAAGGAGAGTGTAAAGGAATCTGTAATCTATGCGAAACGTTGATTATAACGATAATATGTTGTTTTTTTATTGAATTGTCTACGTGTTGTGCAGCGGGGAATGTAATTTCGGTTATTCCAGGTGAATCGGTCCTTCTCCAAGCCGATTCTTGTAAGTATAATGGTTTAGGGATAACTGGTATTAACTATTGGGGGCATAATTCGTCTGATGTCGGAGATGCTTCCAGACCAAATTATTTTTCCAGGTTTTTTGATAATATTCGTCTTTTGACAAGAATCCCTGTCAAAAATGTATATAGTATTTTTTCATATTTCAGGTTGATTTTACAATCTTCCGAAAGGGAGAATTCATTAAGTAAAATATTAATTAAAGAGTATTCGTTGAGCATAAATTTAGTTTCTCCCCCCTCATGTCGATATTATGTTTTTACA
The DNA here is from genome assembly GCA_031287395.1 of Dysgonamonadaceae bacterium. Classification (GTDB taxonomy): domain Bacteria; phylum Bacteroidota; class Bacteroidia; order Bacteroidales; family Azobacteroidaceae; genus BNXB01. The sequence goes on from JAITTA010000131.1 coordinate 5,029, forward strand.
TTGAGGGAGATTCTTATTTGACCAAAACTATTTTCCAATCAAAAAATCCATTTTACGATAAAATTATTAAGAAATATTTTCATTCTTGATTTGTGGATATTTCTTAGTCTTATGTATTACGCACTATATCTGATAACGTTATTATCGAAATATATGGCAAAAGAAATTTATCAAAACAATGCACCTCACACACTGAATAATGACCTGTTTCATGAAATAGGCATTAGTAGTGCTCGATGTTATCAATGTGGGAAATGTTCTGCCGGATGTCCGATGGCTGAAGACATGAATTATACTCCCAATACTGTAATGAGGATTATTCAGGCGGAGGATCGTCAGATGGATCTGGAACTATTGAGTTCAGAGTCTATTTGGCTTTGTGCAAGCTGTGAGATGTGCATATCAAGATGTCCTATGCAAATCGATATTCCTAAGATCATGGATTATCTCCGGCAGAAATCGTTACAGGAACGTCTGCAAGATAAAGCTGCAAATAAAAGTATTATTCCTTTTCATCAATCTTTTCTGGATATGATTCGTTATACCGGAAGATCTTATGAGGTCGGTTTGGTACTCGATTTTAAGTTGCGTTCTAAAAAGATCATGCAGGATGTGGATCTGGTTCCCAAAATGTTGTCTCATGGAAAATTGCCTTTTCTTCCCGATGGGATCAAAGGTAAAAAGAATATACAGGCGATTTTTAAAAGAACGCTTAGAAAAAAATGATATGGAAAAAATAATTGGATTTTATCCGGGTTGCTCTTTGGAAGGGACTGCCAGAGAATACAATGAATCCGTTTTTTCTTTGGCTAAGTTATTCAATATTAAGCTTGAACCTGTTCCCGACTGGAATTGTTGTGGTGCCACTGCGGCTCATAATATCAGTAAAAAGTTATCCCTTTCTCTTCCGGCTCGTATCTTGTCTCAGGCAGAGACGGCCGGCATGAAAAGTTTGCTTGTTCCTTGTGCGGCATGTTACAACCGGTTGATGGTTACTCAACACGAATTGTTTGAGAATGAGGAACTCAAGTCGGAAGTTGAAGAAATAATGGGAATGGGATTGAATTCGCCCATTCGGGTATTGAATGTCATACAATTCATACAGGAATACATTTATCCCGGTTTACAGGAAAAATTAAGTTCTCCTTTCGGTAAGAAAGTCGCTTGCTATTATGGTTGCCTTTTGATTCGTCCACACGATGTATTGAATTTTGACAGAACGGAAGATCCTCAAACTATGGATGAAGCGATGAAAATGATAGGGGCCGAATCCATCGACTGGCCTTTTAAGACAGAATGTTGCGGAGCCGGTTTTTCCGTGAGCCGTACGGATCTTGTTGCGAAACTTTCCGGAAAAATTATTAAAGATGCCTGTGACAGAGGGGCGGAAGCAATTATTGTTGCCTGTCCGATGTGCCATTCGAATCTGGATATGAGACGGAATACAATCGATAGATTGTTAGGATACAAAACGGAAATACCGGTGTTGTATATTACTCAGGCTATTGGTCTGGCTTGTGGTCTTTCTGTAAAACAGACCGGAATACAACGGCATATAGTTCGGGTGGACTGGCAAAGGCTAAATAGTTGTCTGCCAGAAAAAATGATCAAAGAGGAGGAGGATATTCATGGCTAGGATTGGAGTTTTTATTTGTCATTGTGGGGAAAATATATCTGCTACGGTGAATTGTTCGGAAGTATCTCAAAAAGCAGCGGGTATTCCGGGTGTTGTATTGAGTATGGATTATAAATACATGTGTTCTGATCCCGGACAGACTAAAATAAAAGAGGCCATCGCCGAACATAACTTGACTGGGGTGGTTGTTGCCGCTTGTTCTCCGCGTATGCATGAACCTACATTCAGAAAAGCTTGTCAGGAAGCCGGATTGAATCCGTATCTCTGTGAGATGGCCAATATCCGGGAACATTGTTCCTGGGTGCACGAAAAAGGAGATGCGACTACCCGGAAAGCTTACGATCTGGTGCGGACATTGGTAGAAAAAGTAAAAAATAATCATCCGCTCGAAACCATTAAGGTACCAGTGAATAAGACGGCTGTTGTCATTGGCGGAGGTGTGGCCGGAATACAGGCTGCGTTGGATATTGCCAACGGAGGCCATAAAGTGATTCTGGTGGAGAGAGAACCTTCCGTCGGGGGGCACATGTCACAGCTTTCGGAGACATTTCCTACCCTCGATTGTTCTCAATGTATCCTGACACCCAGAATGGTAGAAGTTGCCCGGCATCCGAACATTACCCTGCATACTTATTCCGAATTGGAAAGTATGGATGGGTTCATAGGAAATTTTAATGTTCGTATACGGAAAAAAGCAAAAAGCGTTAACGAAAAATTGTGTACGGGTTGTGGTTTATGTACGACCAAATGTCCTACGAAAAATATCTTTAATGAATTTGAACAAGGATTATCGACAAGGACTGCAATTTATGTTCCTTTTCCGCAAGCGGTACCTAATAAACCGGTTATCGATAGGGCGAATTGCCGGTATTTCCGGACAGGGAAATGCCAAGTTTGTCAGAAACTTTGTCCCACCGGAGCAATTGATTTTGAGCAGAAAGATGAAGTAATAGAGGTAAAAGCCGGGGCTATCGTCCTTGCAACAGGATTTGAAGTCAAAAAAACGAATTTCTTCCCTGAATATGGTTATGGAAGATACAAAGATGTAATCAATGGATTACAATTTGAAAGACTTGCTTCCGCTTCCGGACCTACCCAGGGGGAAATCCGCCGGCCTTCCGATGGTAAAATCCCGGAAAAAATAGTGTTTCTGGCCTGTGCCGGTTCCCGTGACCCGGCAAAAGGAATTCCTTATTGTTCCAAAATATGTTGTATGTATACGGCTAAGCATGCCATGTTGTATAAACACAAGGTGCATGGAGGGACTCCGTATGTTTTTTATATGGATATCCGTGCTGCCGGAAAGAACTACGACGAGTTTACACGCAGGGCTATAGAAGAAGACGGGGCGAAGTATATTCGCGGACGAGTCTCCACTATCTATGAAAAGAACGGGAAATTAATTGTGAAAGGAGCTGATACCTTATTGGGAGGGCGACCGGTTGAAATTGAAGCGGATATGGTAGTCTTGGCTACAGCAGCAGTTTCGAGTGAAGGTTCCGAATCTCTGGCTCAAAAACTTCATGTTTCATACGATTCGTATAAATTCTTTTCCGAAGCACACCCGAAATTAAAACCGGTAGAAACCAACACGGCCGGAATTTATCTGGCAGGGGCTTGTCAATCGCCCAAAGATATACCGGAGTCTGTTTCTGCAGCTTCAGGAGCTGCGGCTAAGGTGATTGGGTTATTTTCGAATAATGAATTAAGCCGTGAGCCGGTGGTTGCTACGGTAAATAGAATGCCACCTCCGGTTTATTCGACCTGTATGGGTTGCGGAATGTGTCGGGAGATTTGTCCGTACCAGGCTATCGACAGGGAAGATATTAAAAACAGAAATAGTGTTGTTGTGAAAACTATTGCCAAAATTAATCCGGGATTATGCCAGGGTTG
>JAITTA010000137.1 GCA_031287395.1 Dysgonamonadaceae bacterium
GAGATCCTTCTCCAGTATTTGACGGGTTAATTGCAGTTGCTTCAGTACCAGCTCCGAGAATAATTGAAAATCCCCGGAAAGTTTGTCCAAATATTTTGATCTTATTGTTATCATGTTTCAACCGATTTGACTGCGTCGATTTTTCAATCTCACAGATTACATTCATTTTTTAATTTACAAATATCTCCATATCACACCGATTCCCGGTTCACAAATTAAATGCTGCGAACTCTGTGTGAAATCAATTATCCGAATACTCCGCTCAGATATTCCTCCGTTCGTTTATCGCCCGGTTTGGTAAACATCTGTTTTGTTGTATCGTATTCCACCAAATCGCCAAGATACATAAACATCGAATAATCCGATATTCGTGCCGCCTGGGCCATATTATGCGTCACAATCACTATTGTAAACTGCTCCTTCAGTTCCAATAACAATTCTTCAATGCGGTTGGTCGATATCGGGTCCAGGGCTGAAGTCGGTTCGTCCATCAGCAGCAACTCGGGTTTAAGGGCCAATGCCCGGGCAATACACAACCGTTGTTGCTGTCCTCCTGAAAGGAAAGAACCTTTCTTATTCATGGTATCTTTTACTTCATCCCATAAAGCCACATTCCGGAGACTGGTTTCCACGATTTCTTCCCTTTCATTCTTACCAAGGCGAATACCGTTCAATTTATATCCGGCCAGGACATTTTCATAGATACTCATTGTAGGAAAAGGATTCGGACGTTGAAATACCATTCCCGCTCGCCTGCGAACTTCCATCGGATTCATCCGGAGAACATTTTTCCCTTTCAACAGGATCTCTCCGGTTGTTTCGACATTCGGATAGAGTTCATGCATCCGGTTAATCGCCCGCAGCAAAGTACTTTTACCACAGCCTGAAGGCCCCATAATGGCCGTAATCGTATTTTCCCCGATCGCAGCAGAAACATTATTGACTGCATTTTTCCCAGGCGTGTAAGATACACAAACACGATTTAATTCCAATAGTCTCATTGTATTTTCCATTTATTTGCAACCTGTTTTGCGATCAGATTCAACGTCAGAATCAACAACAAAAGCAGGAGTGATGACGACCAGATCAGATCAATCAGATTCGGATCGTTATAAAATTCCCAAATCAGCAAAGGTAAAGAACTGGTTGGTTTCGACCAGTCCCAGTTGACCGCCGCCGCCCCCAAAGCCGTCAGCATTAACGGAGCTGTTTCTCCCATGATACGGGATACCGCCAGCAAAATTCCCGTAAATAGTCCTCCAAAAGCAGAAGGGAGCAATATTTTCAGAATAACATTCGTATAGGAAGCGCCTAAAGCCAATCCGGCTTCTTTCAAGGATACCGGCAGCATATTCAGGGTTTCTTCCGTGGAACGAATGACCAACGGCAGCATCATAATAGCAAGCGCTACACTCCCCGCCAATGCCGAATAACCATGCATCGGTTTCACCACCCAGGCATAAGCTATAATGCCGACTACGATCGACGGGATACCCTGCACCAAATCGGTCAGAAAACGTATAATTCCTGCAAAACGGCTTTCTTTTTTTTCCGAAAGGTAGATTCCGGCGAGGATTCCTACCGGTATAGCAAAAACAATAGCCATTCCCAAAATCAGCAAACTACCGGTAATACCGTTCAAAACCCCTCCGGGAATGACCGAATCGCTCATTTTTGCCAGCATGGCATCCATTGAAGTAGGCGCCACTTCTGTAAAAAAGCTATAATTAAATTGTTTGTAACCCTTCTTTATCAGCTCCCAAATAATAAAAAACAATGGGAACATGGTAATTCCGGACATGACACAGACAAAAATATAAAATGCCTTGTTTTTCCAGTTCCGAAAACGCAATTTGGAAACACCGTATCCCATCTTTATTTTCTTATTTTCTTCATTTCAACTCTTAATCCTCTTCATTGCCAATTTCGCTATCGAATTGATCACCGCTGTAATCAGGAACAACAGTAAACCGATAGCTATCAATGAACTGAGTTTCAAACCGGATGCCTCACCAAACTGGTTGGCTATCACACTGGCCATCGTATTTCCCGTATCTATCAAGGAAGACGGGATATTATTCGTATTTCCGATTAACATAGTCACGGCCATCGTTTCCCCCAATGCACGCCCCAAAGCCAAAATGTAGGATGCCAGGATACCGGATGCCGCAGCAGGAAAACTCACCCGGCTGATGACTTCCAAACGGGTGGCTCCCAAGCTGTAAGCGCCTTCTTTCAAATCGTTCGGCACCATGCTCAGGAATTCGGACGTGAGGGACGAGGCATAAGGAATAATCATAATAGCCAACACGAGAGATGCCGTCAATACACCGAACCCCTGTTCGTTCAACCCGAGGGAAATAATAATGGGACGTAAGGTATAAAATCCCCACAACCCGTAAACAATGGAAGGAATTCCTGCCAGTAAGTTCACCACGGAACCAACCAGAGACGCCACTTTCTTTCCCTTAAAATATTCACCGGTAAACAATGCTACCGGAAAAGAAAATGGAATGCAGAAAAATAGCGCTAACACCGATGTCATCAATGTTCCGACAATAAATGAAAGCGCTCCGTAATGTTCGGACTCAGGTCTCGGGTCCCATTCCGGAGAAGTGACGAACTGCCAGAATCCGAACCGGGCAAACGCATCCGTCGATCGGATTACCAACGAATACACGATCCCTGCTGTCAGAATGAGGATCAACGCAGCAGCAAAAAACAAAAGCGATTTGAATATTTTATCTTTCACTTCTTAGAATGAAGAGTTAAGAATGAAGAGTTGTTCGTACGTAAGACAAGTCTTCATTCTTCATTTTTACTTTTGATATTTTATAGATTCGACTAAAACTCTGGCGTTTTTCAATGCAACTTCCGGAAGCGGAGAATAATGTACATTAGCAGCTACACGTTGTGCTTCGGGACTCAATACGTAATCCAGCAATGAAATCAACGCTTTGGAATCATCTTCCGTACGTTTGCCGTAAGCCTGATTTTGATAAACCAATATCCAGGTAAAACAACTAATCGGATAAGCTCCAGCTTCGGGTGAATTGGTCACCATCGTACGCATATCTGCAGGCAGTTCGATATTTGCAGCGGCAGAAATGCTTTCCGTATTCGGATCTACAAAATTCCCGGAAGCATTCTGTAATCGGGCAACCGGGATGGAAAGGGCAAAACCATATTCCGAACCGACATATCCGACAGAACCTTCAGTCTGCTGAACAATACCGGCAACTCCAGGATTCCCTTTGGCTGCAATACCAACCGGCCATTTCAAAGCCTTACCGGTTCCCATTTTTTCAGCCCATTCGGGAGAGACCTTAGTCATATAGTCGCTAAAAACAAAGGTAGTACCACTACCATCCGAACGATAAACCGGAGTAACGGATTTGTCCGGCAAAGCCAGATCCGGATTCAAAGCCTTGATAGCCGCGTCATTCCATTTGGTAATAGTTCCCAGATAAATACCGGAAATTACAGATCCCGTCAGTTTCAAATCCGTCACTCCCGGAAGATTGTATGCCAGTACCACAGCTCCCATACAGGTCGGGATATGTACTATCTTAGCCGGAGCAGCCGTCAACTCTTCATCGGAGAGGTAAGCATCGGAAGCTCCGAAATCAACTGTTTTATCCATCAGGCTACGAATACCGCCGCCACTTCCGATTCCCCCATAAGTCACCTTATTTCCGCTTTTTTCACCAAAATCCTTAAAAATAATATTGTAATATGGCATAGGGAAAGTCGCACCTGCTCCTGTGATTTCTTTCCTCTCAGAATCCTTACTCTGACGATTACCACAAGCTGTTAACAATAACGTAGCAACAAGGAAGTACAAAAAAATTTTCATTTTTATTGAATTTAATAAATAATTGAATAACTGAAATATGCTGCAAGATTACAACTATAATAATATAATAATATTACGATTTTGTTACATTTTTGTTAAGAGAATAAATTTATGTGCACGTACACATCCTGTTAACAAAAAATATTCTTACATTTGTTGTATTTTAATATTTCATAAATATTCTCAATGTGTATCACTTAAATTCAATTTATCATGCAAAGACGCGATTTCCTGAAAAATACTCTGACAGGGACTGCAGCCCTTGGTACTATTAATTTTATTCCCGGAGGAATTTCAAAAGTATTCGGACAGGATGCTCCGAATAATCGTATCCGCATCGGATTGATCGGATGCCGGAACCAGGGATGGAGTAATCTCCAAGCCTTCCTGCAATATCCTGAGACCGAATGTATTTCTCTTTGTGATATAGATGACGAATGGCTGGGTAAACGTTCGGCCGAACTGGAAAAGAAAACCGGGAAAAAACCGGCGCAAATGGTTAAAGACTGGCGCAAAGTCATCGACAACAAGAACATCGATTTGGTTATCATCGGCACCCCCGATCATTGGCATTGCCTGCCATTGGTTGCCGCCTGCGAAGCCGGGAAGGATGTATATGTGGAAAAACCATTGGCAAACACCATCGAAGAATGTGACCTGATGGTACGAGCTACCCGCAAATACAACCGTATCGTCCAGGTAGGACAATGGCAACGCAGTGATCCTCATTGGGACGAGGCCGCCCGATACGTACAATCAGGAAAACTGGGACGTGTCCGTACAGTCAAGGCATGGGCCTACCAAACCAGTAAATGGACGTTGCCGAAAGTTCCCGATTCCACTCCTCCCGCAGGTGTAGATTACGATATGTGGCTTGGTCCGGCACCTAAGCGTCCCTTCAATGATAACCGCTTTCACTACAATTTCCGGTTTTTTTGGGATTATGCCGGAGGCCTGATGGCCGACTGGGGTGTCCACCTCCTCGATTATGCCCTGAAAGGGATGAATGCCGGTCTTCCGTTATATGTCAACGGTTCCGGTGGTAAATTTGCTTATCCCGACGAC
>JAITTA010000216.1 GCA_031287395.1 Dysgonamonadaceae bacterium
CCTCCAGAACTTATACATTCCTTTTGGGAACAAAAGACGATGTGTATTACTATAACGGAGAATTGAAGTCGGAAAACTACGAAGATCCTAATTTCCTTATTAAAACAAGTTACGGTGAAGATGGAATCCGTCAGATTCTGTTGGAAAAAAACACAGCCGTGCTCCGTCAGATAAGAGATTTGAAAATTAAACTTGAGAATAAGGAAATCAAAATGGAAGATTTTGAAAAGCTGTCAGCTGAAATCAGAGCTGAAGGAGCTAAAATTTCAGGTTCATCACCGATTGTAATTATTAAGCCGTCAGATAAGGCTAATTACAAGAATATGATTGATATCCTGGATGAAATGCAGATTTGTAATATTGGAGCCTATCAGCTTATGGATATGAGTGATGGGGATAAATACCTGATGTATCAGAAAACAGGTGATCCTATTTTTGAAACTGCAAAGGCACCCGGCTTTAAGTAATAATTGTCACACATAATAAACTGAGAAAAATGGCAAAAGATATAAATTTGAACTCGGAAGCGTGGTGTGACTTGATATTTGAGGGTAAAAATCAAAGTTACGGAGCGTATTATTTACGAAAAACTTCTAATAAGAGACACATTCAGGCATTAATTATTGTGTTTGTTGCAGCTTTGGCGATCATTTTCCTGCCGGTGCTGATTAAATCGGTAATTCCTGAAAAAGCTCAAGACATAGAAGTCGGTCCTGTCAGTTTGTCTGACTTGGACATCAAAGAAGATGTGAAGGAAGAAAACATAATCGAGGAACCCGAAGCTCCACCCCCACCAATGCTTAAAGAAACAGTAAAATTGACCGAACTGGTTGTTACTGCTGATGAGAATGTCAAGGAAGAAGATATGATGAAAACCCAGGAAGAGTTGACTGAAACGAAGGCTGCTATTTCAATTGCCGACGTTGCAGGTACAACTGACGGAACGGGTGTTGATATCGCTGACTTGGCGGAACATAAAGTTGTGGTTGCCGAACCGGTAAAGGAACAAGTTCATGATCATGTGGAACAAATGCCGGAATATCCGGGAGGTACGAATGAATTCCTTAAGTTTGTACAAAGTAATGTTGTATATCCTGTAATCGCTCAGGAACAAGGTATTCATGGAACTGTAAGACTTCGTTTCGTTGTTGAAAAAGACGGTTCAATCGGTGAAGTGCAAATAATCCGTTCGGTGGACCCGAATTGTGATAAAGAGGCTATCAAAGCTGTGAAAAAATCACCTAAATGGATTCCGGGTAAACAAAACGGACGTGCAGTTGCAGTGTGGTTTAACGTTCCTGTTAGGTTTGAACTTCAGTAAAATAATTGAACTAAGATTCCATGCCAAAGCGTGAAACACGGAATATAAGGCCGCAAAGCCAGGTGTCATACATCTTCGAATGTGTCATGTCTTTATTCTATCTGGCCTTTGCCGTTATATTTCTTTTTACTGATTTGTTTATGGATACGGTTAGTGGAACAATCAGGCTATTGGTCGGAATCTTATTGGGAATCTATGGAATTTTCAGAATTTATCGGGCTTTGAGAAAGTTATTTGCTAAAGAAGAATAATTCGTTCAATTCCAAATACAGCACCGGTTATACGGAAATCTTATAGTTTTTGCTTAAATTAATGGCATAACAAATTATTTTGTTATATCTTTGTAAAAGTAAAAACAAGACAAGATCAGTATAACCGGTGTTGTTTTTAGAAAATTATTGCCATGAAGAAGGTATTTTTTATATGGGTATGCGTTCTTATCGTGATGTCCTTTTCATCCTGCAAAAAGAAAAATAAAGATGGAAAATGGTTGGACACTACGACTACGGGAATTATCCCCATTGCATGCGATGAGTGTTTTCTGCCGATTATCCGTGCGGAAATCGATGTCTTCGAATCGATTTATAAATCGGCCAATATTTTGCCGATATATACCAACGAGGTTGAAGCAATCGACCTGTTGATGAAAGACAGTGTGCGTCTGGCTGTGGTGTCGAGAGATCTTTCTGAGAAAGAAAAAGCGGCTTTTCTGGTAAAGAAGATGCAGGTGCGGGCACGGAAAATAGCCGTAGATGCAATTGCCTTGATTGTTAATAAAGAAAATCAGGATACCATCATCGGTGTGCCTGTAATTAAGAAAATACTGACGGGAGAGATTACCGAATGGAACCAGATTTACCCGGGATCTAAGCTAGGTAAAATTGACGTCATGTTCGATAATCCGAATTCCAGTACCGTTCGTTATGCAATCGATTCGATTTGTTATGGAGAACCTTTATCCGACAAACTTTATGCTCAGAAAACCAATATGGATGTCGTTGAGATGGTTGCAAAATTACCTAATGCGCTCGGTATTATAGGAGTCAATTGGATTAGCAATGAAAACGATACTACAAATATGAGTTTCAGCCAAAAAATTAAAGTAATGGCTGTCAGTCCTAAAGAAGAAGCAAACTATGAAAATAGTTTTCAGCCTTATCAGGCATACATAGCTCTTAATGATTATCCCTTAACAAGAGATGTGTTTATTCTATTGTCGGATCCCAGAAGTGGTTTATCTACGGGTTTCACTTCATTTGTAATGAGTGATCGCGGACAAAGAATAATTCTTAAATCCGGAATTCTACCAGCAGTGCAACCTATTAGACTAGTTAGTATTAAAGATGAATATGTTAAATAAAAGTATATTAAACTGTATGAAAACGAACACGAAAAAGATTTTATTAGTAATTGTAGTAGCAATATTTTGTTTTTCAGGAATTTATGCTTCTAAAAATGATAAAGGTATTGATTACTACAGAGCCGAACTTTACGATGCTGCAAAATTATTTTTCCAAACACA
>JAITTA010000219.1 GCA_031287395.1 Dysgonamonadaceae bacterium
ATTTGAGGACGCAAATTGCGACCTCAAACAAAAGAGGAGGTATACGATATCTGCCTTTTGCATTTACAGAACAAGGAGCTGAATAGACCACGTAGGCCGATAGGATACCAACATTATAAGAAATGAACTACAATATAGAATCAGTCATTTATCCAATTTTTGTATATATATTTGCGATGTCAATCAGCGATTGATTGAGTTTGCGCAAACTCATTTTATTAACTTAATCAAATTAAGGATAAGAAACAGAGATAAAAAAAGCCGTCTCAATTGCGAGACGGCTTTTTTTCTGATCAGGAAAAATATTACTTCACAATGAACTTATGGTGCATTGTTTTTCCATTAGGAACAACTATTTTCATCATATAAACACCTGGTTTCAGGTTTACAGGAATAGTGTTCATCTGAGCCTTCAGGTTCGCATTCATTGTCAACGAACCGGTTACATTATAAATATAGACAGTGGCTCCTGTATTGTCGTTTCCTAAATCAACGGTCATTGTAGAACCGGAAATTACGGGATTCGGATATACCTTCACTCCGGCTGCCGTGATGTCATTGATTCCTGTAGGAACGGCTTGAAGCGATTGAGTCAATGTCCTGTTTCCACACGGGTGAGTCATCACAACAGAAAGGACACCTGTACGTGTATTGGGCGTTACATGCATGATATTGCTGTTCGTGGTGGTTTCCTTTGAAGTAAATGCATCGGCGTCGGTAGAAAAACTCCAGGTATATTTACTTACACCTTCATATCCTCTAGTACGGTCTCCCACAATGATTTCAGTATCGTAATTCTTTTGAGTGAGATATGCCGGAACCTGATAGAAAGAAGCAACTGTCGGTATCGGAGGAGTCATACCTACACGGGCCGAACTGCTGACGGTAGCAGTATTACAGGTCGTTCCGGTAACATCCACACGATACAAAGCCGTATCGGCGGCTTGTATATTATTAATTGTATAAGAAGGAGTCGTTGCATCTGTAATGATGCTTCCGTTTCTGTACCACCGGTAAGTCAAGCCGGTTCCTGATGTACCTACCGTTAAAATAACGTTATCTCCCTGGCAATAAACTTTGTTTGCCAATGGAGTTGTTATCGTGGCTCCAGACCCGACAGTAACGACTGCGGTAGTACTGGTGACAGGATTTGTCCCGGCTACACCCTGAACTCTTACGGTGTAATTGCCTGCATCGGCAAGGGTAGATTCCTGAACAGTGTAGGTTGCACTGGTTGCACCGGTAATAGCTACTGCTCCTTTATACCATTGGTAAGAAACGGCGCCTGTGGCAACAACCGACAATGTAAACGGATTTCCGACACAAACTGTTGTTTGGGCTTGCGGTTGTGTAGTAATTGCAACACCTTCCGTAATAGTGATGGTTACGGATTGTTTCTTTTCTCCATAAAGTGCAGTTTCTTGGGCTGTAATCAGTACGGCTGCCGTACCGGCTCTTAAGAGTGTAACGACTCCCGTTGAACTATTGACGGCAATGACATTGTTGTCATTGTTGATTGCTTCATATATGAAAGTCGGGTTATCGTAGGCCGTAGGCGTTAAAGTAAATGTCCCTTCAGACAAAATCTTATTGAAAGAACTGGGTATTGTAATGATTTGAGTGCCTTTGGTAACAGTTACCACTATAGTAGCTGTAGCATTGTTGTAATTACAATTGACAGGATCTTTGGCTTCTGTCCGGACCGTAATAGTTGCCGTACCAACACCCTTATAGATCAATTTACCGGTATTGTCGATTTCTAATATGCCGGTAGCGTTACTAGTGTAAAAAGTGTTGACCGTTGAAACTTCGGCAATCGTCGGAGCAAAAGTATAAACTTCTCCATATTTGAGGTTCAAGCTTGTAGGAAGTCCCAGGTTATTAGCTTGATCTTTCGGAGTAATATTCGCAGTTAGGCTGGTTGCGGAATAGGAATATTTGGATGCGTCGGTACCGGTCAATGTACCTCCGTTTACGACTATCTCTTTGTTGTTGCCTACATTTTTATCTTTGAAAGTAAATGTAGGAGCTGTCCCTATTTCAACATCGTCACCGCTAATTTTGCGGGCAAGACTTACAGAACTCCAATTACTTACTGTTGCGGTAGTCGTTCCGTCATAGACTTTATTATTAATAGAAATACCGGTTAACGTCAATTTACGACGTTCGGCATTTACTCTTACCGTTGTTGAACTGGCGCCATAACTGGGAAGATTTGCAGCTACGTAAACAGTAATCGTTGCAGATCCGCTGGCAGCTTTGATTTTCATCAGTCCGGTGGTGGCGTTTATTTCCACAATAGTGGGATCACTGCTGGTATAGGTTAAAGAAGAAATAGTCCCTCCGGAATATTTTGCAGTAACGCCAAGAGGAACATTCTCTTCTCCATATTCGATAGTTTGAGCCTCCGTGTTTTCGAATACAACCACGTCTGCCGCTTTTATCGTGAAATTGATTCTTCCGGAACCGGGTTTATAGTTACCGTTGGCATCTGTAGCAGTAAGAATCAGTTCAGCCGTAGCAGAAGTTGCACTTGAAAAAGTGACACTTTGGGTTCCGGAGTTATAGGAGTTAGCGGCTGTCCCGCTGGGAGCATAATTAGGACTTCCGAGTACATTTGAAAGGTCCAAAGCATAAGGCTGATTCACAAAAACTGTGACGGAAGAAGGAAGGCCCAGATTTGAAACCTGGTCTGCCTGACTGATAGTTCCTTTTAAATTCAGGTTTGACAGGTTTGCTTCGTTAGTTGCAAGACTATAGCTTCCTGCTTTATCTCCGGTAAGACTTACTGTTCCGCTTAGAGTCATAGATTTATTACTTCCGGCGTTGGCATCCACGAAAGCTGCATTAACCGGACTGTAATCCATTGTAACTTTTCCGTTATCACCACTTACGATTCCATTCAGGCTGGCGCTGGTCCAGACAAGTTCTGCAGCAGTCGTGCCGTCATATGTTTTTGATTTTACCGACACACCTACAATTGTTAAAGATTTTTGAGTAACCGTTAAAGTTGTTGTTTGTGTAGTCTCTCTGTAATTTAAAGTAGCGGCGGATTTCACGGTAACGGTAGCGATTCCTGCTTTAAGCGTTGTGATTGTTCCGTTTGTGCTGATTGTAGCAACATCAGGAGGGTTAATGGAGTATGAAATGGCTGCACCGTCTTTTACTCCTGTCGGAACAATGGTTTTTCCGGTCTCGCCGTAAACAACCGAATATTGAGCCGGTAGTGTAAAATCGTTCGCTTGTGTAGGCTCCTGCACTGTTATTGATACCGATGCTTCGCCGGAATTATAGTTGCCGGTAGCATTTGTGAAGAATTTTATAGCGGTGGTTCCCGTTTTCAGAAAATTGATAGTGATTTTATTATCTTGATCAATAGAAACATTTATAACACTGGGATCTCCTCCAGTAATTTGATAATTGAGGAATGTTTCTTTTACGTTGGGGGTCAGCTCCAACTTCAGATCGGCAATTGGTCTTGAGTAACTTCCACTTAACCCGAAATCTGCGGGTTGGTTTCCCTTTACAATAGTTCCTGTTAATTCGGGACGAGCATCCGTCAGCGTATAGCAAAATGCTCTTGATCCTTGAAGTGACAAAGCTTGATTTAAAAATACTCTTTTGTTTGTACCTACGTCTTTTGTTTCAAAATTGGCGACTACTCCCGTGAAATTCAAAGAAACATCAGGAATATCAGAACTTTCAAGATCACTGGTATTAAGCTGAAACACACTTTGAATTAAGTTTGCGGTTGTCGTTCCATCGTATGTTTTCTGTTGGACTGCATTCTGAGGAGGCAATAGTCGCAGATTTTTAGGAGCAACCGTAACCGTAATTGTTTTCGGTGTTAATGCTCCGTTGGTTGTTGTCGATGCATTAATGGTAATTGTTACCGGACCGGATTCGGATGTACTACCCTCGAAAGACAGCATGCCGGTTGTTTGATCAATATCAACGATATCGGGTCTGGAACTCGAATAATTCCATGTAACAATATCAGTGGGATCTGCTGCAGGAATAAGAGAAGCTCCCACGTTTTGAGAGGCAGCTCCATAAGTGACGGATATGTTTAAGGCATTGATAACCGGCGTCGTTTGCGCTTTGGTTATTGTCCCTAATAACAGCATAAAAGCCATTAAAAAGAGTAGTCTTTGTTTCATAAAATTATTGTTTTAAGTTATTAATATTTCGAATTTTTTAAAAGTACCATTTAATAAAAGATGTGTTTATAGAACATACCACTTTACAAAGGTATTGATTATTTTTTAAAAACAATCTTAGAATTGCATAAAATGAAGAGTTTTAACATTCCTAAATAATCATTTTATGTTATTAGAGTATGAAAAAGAACATTGTTTTGTTTTAAATTTTGAAAGTGCTAACTTTGCACTCTAAATAATTAATTTATGCAAAGGTTTTTAAAACTTACGGGTTTATTATTGTTTTTGAATATGCATTTACCTGCCCAGATTATGGAGCCTGTAAAATGGGAGTTCGGTCTGAATGCTAATAGTGAAATTACATTGAAAGCGGTTATTGATCCCGGGTGGCATCTTTATGACATGGATTTACCGGAAGGAGGCCCTATATCCACTTCGTTTAGTTTCGGGACTCTGAAAGGGGCGGAATTGGTAGGTAAGGTTACAAGCAATTCCAGGTTTGTTTCGAAATACGACCGGCAATTTGATATGGATTTGCGCTGGTATGAAAAATCGGTGGTTTTTGTTCAAAAGATAAAAGTGACGGATCCTGTAAATTTCAGGATTACCGGCGAAGTAGAATTCATGGTATGTGATGATACACAGTGTCTTCCTCCTGTTAGCGAGGAGTTTGAGTTTACATCCGAAAATCTGCCGAAAGAATTGCAGAGCGTGATTCAGGGTAAGGGTACATCTGCCGGGAATCCGGTTTCCGGAACCGGTAAGGATGAGCCGGCAAAAGAAAATCAGGCCGGGTCGGTTCCGGAACAAGTTATAACTTTGGAAGTAAATGATTCGACCGTGTCTGATGTCGCGGATACCATTGCTACGGAATCGGTCGATTTATGGAAGCCTGTAATCGATGAATTGAAAGCTTATGGGGAAAATACGACACAAGATCATTGGTGGAAAATTCTCATCACAGGATTTATAGGAGGATTTATTGCCTTATTGACTCCTTGTGTATGGCCTATGATCCCGATGACGGTGAGTTTCTTTCTTAAACGGTCAAAGAAAAACCGTAAAAAAGCCGTGTCCGATGCTTTTACTTACGGAGCCTCCATCATTGTCATTTATCTGATTCTCGGATTACTGATAACAATCATTTTTGGAGCGAGCGCTTTGAATGAATTATCTACAAGCGCTATTTTCAATCTGATATTCTTTGCTTTATTGGTGGTCTTTGCAATCTCGTTCTTTGGCGCATTTGAGCTGACATTGCCGGCATCCTGGACTACAAAGCTCGATCAGAAGGCCGACTCTACCAGTGGATTACTGAGTATTTTCTTTATGGCATTTACTTTGGCACTGGTTTCTTTTTCATGTACAGGCCCGATAATCGGGACATTGCTGGTTGAAGCGGCATCTCAAGGAAGTCTGATGGGCCCTGCAATCGGTATGTTTGGTTTTGCTTTGGCCTTGTCGATCCCTTTTGCTTTGTTTGCGGTTTTCCCTTCCTGGCTTGAAAGTATGCCGAAATCGGGAGGATGGCTGAATTCTGTGAAAGTAGTGCTTGGATTCCTCGAACTGGCATTGGCTCTGAAATTTTTATCGGTTGCCGATCTGGCTTACGGATGGGGGATCCTGGATCGCGAAGTATTCCTTGTACTTTGGATTATTATTTTCGTGTTATTGGGAGTCTATTTGTTGGGAAAACTCAAATTTGCGCACGATAGTGATTTGAAATACGTTTCTGTTCCCCGTTTGTTTATGGCGATCATTTCCCTGTCCTTTGCCGTTTACATGATTCCAGGCCTTTGGGGCGCTCCGTTGAAAGCAATCAGTGCGTTTTCACCTCCTCTTTATACGCAGGATTTTAGTTTGTATGACGGGGAAGTAAGTCCCAAGTTCTATGATTATGAAGAAGGGATGGAAGAAGCGAAGAAACGGGGAAAACCGGTGATGATTGATTTTACAGGCTATGGTTGTGTGAATTGCCGGGAGATGGAAGCTGCCGTCTGGTCGGATGCCCGCGTAAAAAATATAATCGATAACGATTATATTTTGATTTCGCTTTATGTCGATGATAAAGAAAAATTGCCTGAGGTTATCCAGATAGAAGAATATGGCAAAACCCGTAAATTAAAAACGATAGGAGATAAATGGAGTTATCTGCAGCGCAGTAAGTTCGGGGCGAATGCGCAACCTTTCTATGTGTTGCTGGACAATCAGGGCAATCCGGTTGGTCCGTCTTATGTTTACGATAAAAATGTGGATAGGTACATCCAATTCCTGAAGAAAGGGATTGAGGAATATAAAAAGTAAAGTTTTAGGTTATAAATTATAACTTAAAAAGATGTCTAAAAAAGTATTTGTTTCCGGATGTTATGACCTGCTTCATAGCGGGCATGTGGCTTTTTTCAAAGAGGCTTCTTCCTATGGAGAGTTGTATGTTGGAATCGGTTCCGACAGTACGGTTCTCGACTTGAAAGGGCGTTCGACTGTGAATAGCGAACAGGAACGGCTTTATATGGTCCGTTCGATCCGTTATGTAACCGGTGCCTGGATCAACAGCGGGTCCGGAATTATGGATTTTGAACAGGATTTACGCCGTTTTCTGCCGGATATTTTTGTCGTGAATGAAGACGGTCATTCTCCTGCCAAAGAAGCGATTTGTAAGGAATTATGTATTGAGTATAAAATATTGAAACGGATACCGGACGGAGAGTTGCCTTCCCGTTCGACGACTTCGTTAAGAGGTTCCCTGAGTTGCGGACTTCCTTATCGTCTGGATTTGGCTGGAACCTGGATTGATCAGCCATACGTGTCTGAATTTCACCCGGGATGGGCTCTGACAATTTCTCTGGAGCCGGTAATCGAATTCAACGAACGTTGCGGAATGTCCACTTCCACACGTAATGCTGCGGCCAGGTTATGGCCTTATGAACTGCCTCCCATGCATCCTGAAAAGTTGGCGGAATTATTATTTCGTTATGAAAATGAACCGGGGAAAAAAGAAATATCGGGGGCTCAGGATTCGATTGGTATTTGTATGCCCGGTTTGAACAGACATTACTACAACCACCATTATTGGCCTGAAAAAATAGAATCGGTACATGACGAGGATATTTTAAGCTGGCTGGAAGATCATGTATTTTTGGTGTTGCTCTGGCCGCGGGAACAGGATCTTGATCTGCTGAAAGAAACTTACATCAACGAAGAAAATGTAAAGGCTTTGGTCGAAGCGGCCGAACGTACTTGGGATGCAATTCTTTCAAAAGATTTAAAAGCTTTTGCTGCAGCTTACCTCGATTCGTTCAATGCGCAGGTAAAGATGTTTCCCGCAATGAAACCTGCGAAGGTTCAGGCAGCTATCGATGAATATAGAGATGATGTTTTGGCCTGGAAATTAGCAGGGGCCGGAGGTGGAGGTTATCTGGCATTGGTTAGCGAAAAACCGGTAAGGAATTCAATCCGGATAAAAATCAGAAGACGGAATTAACCCTGTAAGGGACACCTTTGTCGGTTATCCCTGAATCGAATAATTACAAAATGTTGAGCATGAAACATACCAAACAACAGAAAATAGAAGCATTCGGCCGTTTATTGGATATAATGGACGAATTGAGGGAAAAATGTCCTTGGGACAAGAAGCAAACGAATGAAAGTTTGCGTACGAATACCATCGAAGAAGTGTTCGAGCTTTGTGAAGCGATTGTTAAGAACGACGACAGTGAGATAAAGAAAGAGCTTGGTGATGTGCTGCTTCATATTGTTTTTTATTCCAAAATAGGGGAAGAAAAAGGTATTTTTGATATTAAAGATGTCTGTGATGCTCTTTGCGATAAATTGATATTCCGGCATCCCCATGTGTTTGGGGCTGATGAAGTTCGGACTTCCAAGCAGGTGGAATATAATTGGGAACAAATTAAGTTGAAAGAGAAAGGAGGGAATAAAACCGTACTGGAAGGTGTTCCGGCTTCGCTTCCTTCTGTCCCGAAAGCTCACCGTATACAGGATAAAGCGAGGAATGCAGGTTTTGACTGGACCGTAAAAGAAGATGTCTGGGATAAGGTCCGGGAAGAGTTTACGGAACTCAAACAGGAAATCCAATCCATGGATCATGATCGCATGGAAAGTGAGTTCGGAGATTTATTTTTCAGCCTGATCAATGCAGCCCGCCTCTATAAAATCAATCCGGATAATGCTTTGGAACGTACCAATCAAAAATTCATCCGCCGTTTCAATTATATGGAACAACGTGTAAAAGAACAGGGAAAATCCCTGAAAGAGGTGACTTTGGAAGAGATGGAAGGATATTGGATTGAAGCGAAGACCGGAAACTTGTAACCGGTCACCCTTTACTCAAAATCTGCATGGTATCCGAGGCAATCATAAATTCTTCATCCGTTGGAATTACGACGACTTTTACCTTTGAATCAAGGGTACTGATGATGGCTTCTTTGCCCCTTAATCCCCAATTGATATCTTTGTCGATTTTGATACCCATAAATTCCATATTTTCGCATACGATCTGGCGGGTAGAATATTGGTTTTCTCCTACTCCTCCGGTAAAGACCAGGACATCCAGGCCTCCCAATGCTGCAGCGTAAGAACCAATATATTTTTTAATGCGATAATTGTAAATTTCTAATGCTAGAATAGCCCGTTCATTTCCGGCTGTTACGGCAGCTTCTATTTCACGCATGTCGGAAGATACGCCGGATACTCCGATGACCCCGCTGTATTTATTTACGATAGTTGAGATTGCCTGGGAACCGATATTTTCCTTCTCCATGATGTACGACAAAACTCCCGCATCCACATCACCGCTGCGTGTTCCCATCAAAAGGCCTTCGACGGGAGTCATCCCCATCGAGGTGTCGACGGAAACTCCGTTTTTAATTGCAGTGACGGAACCTCCATTCCCAATGTGGGCTGTAATTATCCGCTGTTCTTCGTATGGAATTTCGAGAAACTCACAAGCGCGTCGCGAGACATAACGATGGCTGGTTCCATGAAATCCATAACGACGGATAGCGTATTTTTCATACAATGAATAAGGAAGACCATACATGTAGGCATGGGCCGGCATTGTTTGATGAAAAGCGGTATCGAAAACTCCCACCTGCGGCACATCCGGCATCAATTCTTTTACGGCATAGATTCCGTTAAGATTGGGCGGATTGTGAAGAGGAGCCAAATCGATACATTCTTCCATTTTTTTGACAACATCGTCTGTAATTAATACGCTGGAATTGAATTTTTCTCCTCCATGCACTACCCGGTGGCCTACGGCATCGATTTCGTCCAATGATTTGATGCAACCGTATTTTTCACTGGTAATTACTCCGAGTATGTATTCAATCCCGGTTTGATGTTCCAATATTTCTCCTTCGAGAATCACTTTGTTTCCGTTAGGCAGGGTCAGTTTCAGGAACGAACCTTTCAATCCGATTTTTTCAATTCCTCCTTGAGCGAGTTCCGACTCATTATCCATGTCGAAAAGCTTATATTTGATGGATGAACTTCCGCAGTTCAGTACTAGTATTTTCATTTTGAGAGGGGATTTATGTTAGACGTTGTTATACAATGGTTATACAATAGTTATACGATAGTTAGACGTTGTTATACAATAGTTATACATTGTTATGCAATAGTTATACGTTGTTATACAATGGATAAATTGTTTTAATTGAAGTTATTAGGGCCGGTGGGTTTGCCGTTTTTGTAAATATAAAATCCTTTACCGTTACCGTCGGTGATACCCATTTGTTTTGTCCGGTAGAGGCGCCATAAGATGGGTGAGGGTTTGTATTTTTTATCACCGTATTCATTAAACATATCTTCCATGAGGGAAACAACTTTTTCGATTCCGATAATGTCTGCCATGCGAAATATTCCCAGCCGCATACCGTAAACCACCTCATACAAACGGTCGATACTTTCCATTGAAGCCACATTTTCCATCAACATCTGGCAAGCTTCGTTCAGCATGGTAACCATTAAACGGAGGCTTACCAAACCGTTACTTTCATGTACGTCGATGGTTTCGTACTTAATCAGTTTGGCAAACAGCAATACTTTATTATATACCTCATCGGAAGTATAGATTCCCTTTACCACTTCCAAGACTTTGGCATCGGGATGAGCAACCGGGAAATGCAGACTGATACAGCGGGATTTGTGCTTTAGCTCTGCTGCTAATTCGCTGATAATTACGGTGGTTGCGTTTGTCGCTATGATTGCTTCCGGAGAAAGAATCCCTTCCAGGGTTTTGAAGACTTCTTTTCTCAATTCCGTACTGCGTTCTCCGTTTTCGTCGTACCGGACACATTCGATTACGAAGTCGCAGTTTTTCAGGTCTTCATAGTTCATCGAGCCGTTAATACGTCCCATAATGGTACGTTTCTCTCCCGGAGTGAGCCCCCAACTTTCAATTTTTGTATCCAGGTCCCGACCTATTTTTTCCAAAGCAAAATCGATTTTGTCCTGGGAAATTTCTATGAAAGTAACTTCAAGTCCTGCTGATGCGGTTTGGCGTACGATATTTCTTCCGTCTTTTCCGCAGCCGACGACCCCGATTTTAGAAAACAGGGATTTTTTTCTGTCTTTTGATGAAAGCCCGTAACTTTCAATGTGTTCGGTGATTATTTCTGACATAATTTTATAACTTATTTCATTCCGATTGCCTGATTTGCACAAATTGCTACCATTTTGTAAATGTCATCGACGGAACATCCGCGGGAGAGATCATTTACCGGGGCCGCCATCCCTTGCAGAATAGGTCCTACGGCTTCTGCATTCCCAAGACGTTGGACTAATTTATAGGAGATATTACCACATTCGAGGTTGGGGAATACCAAGACATTGGCCTGCCCTGCGATCGGGCTTCCCGGAGCTTTGCTTGAGCCTATAGAGGCAACCAGGGCGGCATCGGCTTGCAATTCACCATCTATTTTCAGATCCGGGGCCATTTCCTTTGCCAGCCGGGTGGCTTCGATGACTTTATCGCATAATTCATGTTTAGCGCTTCCTTTCGTTGAGAAGCTCAACATAGCGACTTTGGGTTCCACTCCTACTATGGAACGGGTTGTTTGGGCCGTTGCTATCGCAATTTCGGCCAGTTCCCGGGCATTCGGGTTGGGCATGACGGCACAATCTGCAAATACGAGTAAACCGTTTTTGCCGTATTCTTTTTCTTTGGTAAACATCAGGAAAGCACCTGAAACGACACTGATTCCGGGGGTCGTCTTGATGATTTGCAAGGCTGGGCGCAGGACATCGCCGGTCGTATTTTGTGCTCCTGCGATTTCACCGTCGGCATCTCCGTTTTTAATCATCAGGCATCCGAGGTAGAGAGGATCTTCCGTTAATTTCTCCGCCTGTCCGGCAGTCATGCCTTTACTTTTTCTCAATTCAAACAATAAATTGGCATAAATTTGTTTCTTTTCATTATTGACGGGATCAATTATAGTTGTTTTGTCAATGTTGGAAAGCTTGAATTGTTCCGCTGATTTTTTGATTTCGGACGGATTGCCAATCAGTATAACATGTGCCACTTCGTCGGCAACCAAACGATCGGCTGCTTTCAATGTGCGTTCTTCGGTTCCTTCCGGAAGAACGATCCGTTGTTTATTGGCCTTTGCCCGGTCAATAATTTCCTGCATTAAACCCATAATTTCTTGGTGTATTTGAATAAATGTTTTTAATTTTTGTACAAAAATAGCTAAAATTGCAATATGGAGATTACAATTTATGAAATAAGTTTAAATTTTAGACAATAACTCACACATACCCCATGGATTTGAGAACAAAAATAAACAAAAAGATGGTTAAACACGAGCAGGCAGTGGTTAATACTACAATTTGGGCGGAAAGTTGTCCGTCGCATCCCATATTCTTCGACATGATATAACTTGCCATGGCTGTCGGAGTGGCAAAAATACTCAGGAGAACGCTTAGTTCCACATTCCGGAAACCCATCATGACAAAAACACTCATGGCCAGCAGGGGAACAATGACCAGACGTACGGTGGTGACGGAAATGACTTTCAGGATATTCCCGCCCAGATGCCTGAATTTAAATTCTCCTCCCATCACAAATAATGCAAGAGGAGTGCCTATGGCAGCGAATTGAATGAGAGGGGAACGGATGAAAGCAG
>JAITTA010000263.1 GCA_031287395.1 Dysgonamonadaceae bacterium
CCTTTTTCAGGATCGAAAACCAACTCGGTATGCCGATTGATAGACAATCCCGGACTTGTGCCGAATAATAACCAGTTTCCCTGACTTTTCGAAACGAAGTAATCATTGGTTACATCCGACAAAAAGAATTTTTTATCCATACAATGATAGCGTACAAAAATATTCAAAGAGTCGTATGATTCGGTATAACGTTTCGAAGTGTAGTACGAATCCGAATAAGTACGTGCTAAATCGTCGAACGAACGGATGTTGTTTTCCGCCAAAACAGCGTTGGATTCCAAAAAGACGGTTTTCCAGCTAACGACGGTATCTCCTTCGAGAACCAGGTTTTTCAGAATTGTATCGTTTGCCGTCTTTTCAAATGCTTCACGCATAATCGAATATTCGGGATGTTCTTTCAACCAATCGTACATGGATTGAACGGGAGGTTCCAGAACATCGTTGATTACATGTATGATACCATTAGTCATAACAATATCCATCGTATCCACTTGAGTCGAATTATTCAGAATTGTATTTTTAATACCTTGAGTAATATCCATTTTGATAAATCCGCCCTGTCTGGTAGGTTCGGGTAGAGAACCCGAAGTGAAGGAAGCAGATGAATAGACTGTATTGTACATGTGGTAATACAGCATCTCCCGGATAGCATTTTCATTCATTTGAGCGATACCGGATATTCCGTTACGCTGAAAGTATTTCCGGAAAGCTTCATCCGTGGGTGCAAACAGTGTAATGGTCCCGTAAAGATTAAGCACTTCATCCAATTTAGTTGCCTCAAGTGCCTGCATAAGAATGGAGTAAGAAGGCTTATCCTGTAAATAAGTGGTGATGCTCCATTTATTTTTATCCAAGACCAATGTACCTGAATTATCTTCTTCACAGGAAAAGACACCGGCCAGTACCAAGCAGATGAATGCAAGTTTCAAAATATGATTTAACTTATTTGTTTCCATGTTTCTAATTATAATAAGGATTTTGCTCCAATTTCGGATTAGAAGCCAAAGCATCGGCATTCAACGGCAGATACCAGCTTTCCTGATTTACAAGCCTCGGCGCCAACGTTAATTGCTGAACTCCGCTTACCGACGCCAGCACTCTATCGACCAATAATTCCTTGTGCCTGAAATTATCCCGCGTAGCAAAACGTACCAATTCAAACCATCGTTTTCCTTCCCCTATCAATTCACGGGCACGTTCATCAAGTATTGCATTATCCATTTCGTAAGTAGTGGAAGGCATTACTTTAGGATAAGAACTTATGCCGTATGCGCGCGACCGGATAGTATTGATCAAGTCTGCCGCTTCTGCCAGCCGGTCGGGATGATCCTCGTAACGGTGGGCTAGCGCTTCCGCTTTCATCAGTAAAATTTCAGGATACCGGTAATATATCCAGCGCGCGTCGTTCGTATTGGATGAATATTTTGCAATATACCGGGAAGAAGGAGAATAGGATACCACCGCTCCTTTTTCGGGAACAGGTCCTGCAGGAGGCACTGCGCTGCGATAATCCGCCAATGTCGTGTATGAGAATAATTCATCGACATTATTGGGTACTAACCAGAAACCGGTTGCAGTAAACCAGCTACGCAAATTATTACGCTGATTATTCAACAGGGAATTGGCGTATGATTCAAAAATAGTCTCATCCGAAGTTCCCTGAGTAAAGATAGAACCGTAATTAACTCCCGGTATCAGGACGTATTTCCTTGAATCGATTATATCGTTGCAATTACTGATTACTTTATCGTAATAAGTACTCTTTACGCCGGCATCATTCGTCAGGGAAGCTCTCCAAAGATACACATCGGCCAGGACGGCCATCGCCGTATACCGGGTGGCGCGACAACGGCTGTACACCTGATTATCATACCATACAGGCAAGGAAGTTTTCGCCGTTTCGAGATCGGATTCTATCTGATCGAATAAAGCATCCATAGTGACTTTTGGTTGATTATAATCCTGAACATCCGATTCGGAAGGTACCAGTACCAACGGCACTTCCCGGAATGTTCTTGCCAACCAGAAATAAACAAATCCACGTACGAAATAAGCTTCACCCATTAATTCCTTTTCGTCCGTAAAAGCAGGATCTTTACTTTTAATGCCGGGAATGTACTTAATGGCCTGATTCGCCTGATTGATGATCTTATAAAACTGGGTAAACTTGGTAGTAACATCACCCGGCGCGGTATTCAGGTTATCAATATTCTCTTTATTGACCTGATCCGCAGCATATTTTCCGGGATTCACCGCCAATAAATCGCCTCGCAAATCACCCCAGTAAACATAACTTTCAACCGGAGAGATCGCCGTAGCCGACATATTCGCCGTCTTCAGGTCGTGCGCCGTAGATCCTAAATAAGAATAAAGCCCGGCAATAGCTGCTACCGCATGTTCATTCGACTGCCAAAACTGCTCGAAAGTAAGTTTTCCCTGGGGTTCGACGTCCAGAATATCGTCACAAGACATGAAATTTGCGGCCCAAAAACATATAATTATTATAAGTATATTCTTCTTTCTCATTGCTCATAAAGATTAAAAATTCAACCAAAATTGTAAACTATACGTGATAGGGATCGGAGTCAGGGCCTCATCCTTCCCGAGGCTGAACGGATCGTTCCTATTTGCATTGATAGACGGATCCACTCCTGAATATTTGGTCCATATACCCAAATTGGAAACGGTAAATCCGATTTTTGCACCTCTCATTTTCAACCGTGCCAATGTATGATGCTGAAAAATATAACTCAGAGAGAGGGTATTGAATTTGATGTAGGAACCGTCTTCAACATAGCGGTCACTTCCGACGAAGTTGTGTCCTGCTCCGTACAAAGCACGCGGCACATCGGTAATATCGCCTTGTTTCCTCCATCTCCTCAGTACTGCCTGAGTCTGATTATTGTTCGTATACATATCGGTGGTATTCATTTTGGCCACGTTGATGATATCGAATCCGTACTGGTAACTGAAATTGGCGAATAATTCCCAGGCTTTATCGTACTTCAACCGAACCAGAAAACCTCCGAAAAAATCCGGATTGTTGTTACCGATAATGGTTACATCCTGTTTATCAATAATTCCATCGTGATTCAAATCGGCATAAATGGCATCTCCCCCGGTAAAAGGTTCTCCATCCTGTTTCATCCATCGTATAGGAACTTTTTCACCGTGCAAATTCGTAATAAAAGTTCCGCCGGCATCTTTTACGAAAGCATCTTCGTCCCTACTGAAAACGCCCAGATACTTTAATCCGTAGATCGTACCCACTTCGTTGCCTACATTCACCAGCGACAAGAATTTTCCATTGTCCAAAGCATTTTCCTGAACGACCGGTTCGTTATTCGGAAGTTCGATTACCTTGCTTTTTGTTTTCGTAATATTAAACGAAAGTTGTAAATCCCATTTATCCGTCACAACCGGCCGGCCGGTAATTGCGGTTTCGAAGGACCGTCCTCTGATAGTTCCGAAGTTCCGGGTCATCGCTTCAAATCCCGAAGTATTGGCAAGAGGAGCGTTGACAATCAAATCTTTTGTGGTTGAAAAACTGACATCACCGGTAAAGCTCAATCTGTTCTTAAAAGCCCCGAGGTCCAACCCGATGTTTGAGGAGGTTGTTTTTTCCCAACGAAGGTCCTGCAATTTAATATTATCGGAAGTAACGCCCATCATATCAATGAACGGCGCATTGGCGCTATACGTAAAATAATTGATTGCGGTTAGTCCCAATCGTCTTAATATATCATTGCTCGGCGTACGTCCCGTAACACCGTAGCTTCCTCTCACTTTGAACTCGTCAAAAAATTTCAATGCTTTTTCAAAACGAGGTTCCGAGATCGGGCGCCAAAAACCCGATATGGCCGGAAAATAACCAAATCGGTGATCTTTTCCGAAAGTAGAGCTTCCTTGCCGGCGAATAGAACCCGACAATGCATAACGAGTGCTGTATGAGTAATACAACTGCAAAACATTCGAAAGGCTCCGGATCAGATTCTTTTCCGAACCAATGGTTGTTAAAATATCGGAAAGGTAAGGATTATTCAGTGATTCGGAAGGAAGATTAGTCCCTGTAAGAATAATTCTTTTAGTACTTATATCTTCGTATATACTGTACAATCCTGTCACCAGACTATGTTCATCCTTACTCAACGTATAGGTTATATCATTTTTCGCATACAAAGTAAAAGAGTTCAAATCATCCACATCTGCCTTATTGACATTATCGTTGATGATGAAATTCATATTATTTTCCCGGTAATAATCGTAGCCTGTGGCGCTGTGCGGTAAAAACCGGTCTTTTGTTATGGCTTCATGCGTGGCGGCGACCAGGCCGTTTATCTGTAAATTCCGTACAGGAGAGAAGCGAATTTGCACTTTTGCATCCAAACGGTTTACATAATCCATTGCTTCCGCCAGTTTAAGTATGGCCACAGGATTCTGGAGATCGTTCTGAAATCCGTTGTTTCCCGGAAAGAAGAAAGACGGCAAGGAGTTTCCGTATTCGTCTTGGGTATATACCGGTAACACCGGCGACTTCCGGATGACAAGATTCCCGATATTATTGATATAGCTACTCTGTTTCGAACTGCTTGAATAGGAAATATCGCTATTGATATTCAGATTATCGGAGACGGAATAATCGAAATTAAACCTTCCGTTGAGACGATTGAATCCTGTTTCTATGACAGGCCCTGTTTCATCGTGGTATCCGAGACTTACGTTGTACTTAGCCGATTCTCCTCCCCCGATAATGGAAGCGCTGTAATCCTGGGTGAATCCTTGTTTCATATTGATTTCATCCTGCCACGAAGTGTTGTTGTTGTAATTTTCGTAGTCTAAAGAACCTTTTTCCAGGAACAAATTACGGATCGTACTTGTCAACAAATCCAATCCTACCCCAAAACGATTCTGATAGGCTTCCAGAATCAGGGTTTTATACTGATCTCCATTCAATAAGGGAAGAGAGCTTTGGGGTCTCTTTATTCCCCAGGATGCATTGGCATTGACACGCGGTTTGACGCTGTCGCCCCGTTTGGTCGTAATCACAATCACCCCGTTAGCGCCGTCGGAACCCCACAATGCCGTAGCTGCGGCATCTTTCAGGATATTAATAGTTTCAATATCGTTTACCGAAATATTGAGTAACTCGCTCATTCCCTGTGGATTATTCACGTCCACCACTTCTTCCGTTTTAAACGGCACATTGTCGACAACAATCAGAGGCTTTGTACCCAAACCCACCGACGAAGCTCCACGCACCTGTATGGCCGAACCGGAACCGGGGTCTCCCGAATTCATAGAAATCATCAATCCGGGCACCTGTCCTTCAAGCACCTGATCGATTGAAATGGCCGGTATCGATTCGAAATCTTCCATTTTAATGGTGGTCATCGCCGCCGTACGGTCGGCTTGAGAAAGGAATCCCCCGGTACTGACCGGCCGTTTCGCCGAAACGACAACTTCCGAGAAAGTGACTTCATCTTCCTGCATCGTAACATTCACCACAGTCTGCCCTTTGACGGCTTTTGCCACCTTTTTCATTCCGATCATACTGAAGTGCAATGAGTCGGCCTTAATAGAAACCCCTATTTGAAAGATACCATTTATGTCGGTTACGGTACCACTCACAATACGGTTGTCTTTGTCCTTTTCAAACACAGAAACTCCAGGTAGAGGCAAGCCTTCGGCATCGGAAACTTTTCCTCTTACAACCGTGTTTTGCTGTGCGTACAAGTGCATGAATCCCGATAGAATTATCGCGATTACTGTCATTATGAAATATTTTTTCCTCATATCTAAAGATTTAATAACGTGAGGTAAATGCATTATCGATCACTTGAATGATTCCATCGGAAGAAATAAGATTCTGCGGCCTATTTTTCGGATCCGATACAACAACTGTGGCCGATACTTCATCAACACTTTTTAGTACTATTGTTTTTCCGGTAAAGGATACTTCTATCGGGAAATACGCCTCTTTGTTCGGATTCGACCGTTCCGCATCTACACTTTGTGTGAAGAATGTTCCGGTCGTATTACCCGTAGTGAAAATTTCCTCGGCAGGAATAAAGAAATACCGGAGGTAATTGATAAGCCGCATCTTTTCCCCATCGGTCAGATCCGGTGTTCCTTCCGGTTTCTGGTTGCCAGTCTTAGGTAATAAACCGGCTTCCTGAGCCTCGATGACGGATTGATTGGAAGGTACGAATAACGTGAATTTGCGTCCGGTATTAGCTGATGTAATGCCGTCGAAATCGGTAATATTCAGTATCCCTGCTTCTGCACATAATTCTTTGAATTTATAATATTGCGGGTTGACCGGAATAAAATACGGATTTTCCGGGTCCGGAGCCTGACTTCTGGTGATCTGATTCCATATCGTATAAGTCGGGTAAAACAAAAGTTTGTTGATCCCATGAAAATAACCGTTGCTCATCTGATGGTCGGCATCGATGATCGTCGCCACCGAGTCGCGTTCACTGGCAAAAATTTTACCGTCTTCCACCACCACATAACTCGTGTTCTGAGCACGATAGAAGCCATTCGGCATATTATTGGCGGGTAAATCATTGAAGAGAACAATACAATTTCCGACAATGGCATTCATTTCGCTCAGGGATAAGGGAGTCGGGTCGGAACCGATAAGCGGTAATTTGAAAAATCCGGGAGGCCTGTTATTCGGCGGATAATCCAGCCATACAATCCTTTGTTCTTTGAAAGCGTCGTTTACAGGTGCAAAGATCGTAAATTTCGATTGATCGCTCATCAATGAAGTCCATATATTTGTCAGGTTCAGCATTTCGGCAAAATACCAGTACTCGGGAGCAAAGAAGGCCGGTCCTGTCACTGCGGTGAAAAGCCGGGGTTCAATGGTTTTGTTTACTTCGTAAAATAAACCGTTACTGGCCATCTTAACCGATTTGATGTCCGAGCGCGTAATATTGATTACATCTCCCAGAGAACTTACGGCTAAATTCCGTTCCATTTTCGAAGGCCAATTCAATTCGTTCGAAATATGAGCGGAAAAAAGCGCCGCCAGGGTATGTTTCGGTATCGAATCCCATTCGTTATGAAAACTGGGTAACAGCTTATTGTTTAGATAATTAGAAAAGGCTTCTTTGGAAGGAATATAGGCTGTCAGGGAATAATAAGTAGTGACGCCCCGGATGGTAGTTCTCGGATTCTCCGTATCGAGAAACTGATTGATAGAATAAGAACGCGTATACAAGGAATCTACCATCCCGTCGCCGTTTATATCTCCGTTATTTCCCTGGGCAATCGTCGCCTGCCGGGCAGCATCGTCATAAACATAATTGACAAAATATTTTTGCAGGAATTTGTTGTATTCCGCATAGTCTTTATTCGTATCCAACTCTTCTGCAATATTCAAAGGAGGATCCATCACCCTGTCGATCACATAGCAAGCCCCATTTCCGGCCGAAATATCGGCTTTCAATACAGAAGCTCCCATAATATTCATATTCGTCTCCGTGTTCAGATAGGCATCGGGACCGTATACAAATCTGTAATCATCGGTAGTCAACCCGGCCGACCGGAGATAATTCGGAGTATATACCTGGAACATTTTGCTCGTATGGTAAACTTTTCTCACCCTACCGGAGGACAATTCCACCTCAAACGGGACGCTTGAACGCGTTTCGTATTTGAACATATTCGAGGCCATAAATTGTCCGTAGAAATACATCCATCTCATAATGTGGTATTTCACGAGCGGTTCCAAAACAGTAACAGGAATCATTTCAACCGAATGATATTCCGGATGATTCGCAAAATACCTTTCAAAAGCGGCATTGTTTGGAGCCATCACCGTAAAAAGCCCGGAAGAACTCAATTCATCTTTTAGTCCGGGTACTTTATCAATCGCGGAAACAAAAATGGAAAGTTCAGGATCGGCAACCAATTGGGCATAAATTTCCGCCTCCATTCCCTCAGGCGGATCATAATAGCTCCCGAATTCTCTTTCACAACCTAAAATGATTACAAGAATCATTAGAAATAATAGCGTTTTCTTCATAATATATTCTTTTTATTTTGTGATAATAAACTTAAACAGACCCCATTCTTTTGGGTTGAACCTTGCCTCGTTGGGTATATCGCTACACATCGAATCTTCTTTGTTGTGCCAATAAATCCGTGCACGCGCACGGACGCCATCGCTCAGCACAATACCGGCATCTCCACGATACACTTTGCCGATTGCATCTTCTAACCCCAATACGGATAAAGGAATCGAAAATTCATAGTTAGCGCCGTTTTCCGATACTTCTACATACGAACTCACATCCCGGACGTCGTCGAAAACCACTTGGCCGACGGGCGAAGCAAAAACATATCGACTTCCTTTGCCATCGGACGTTTTCTGCCGGTAAAGGACTGCCAATACTTCGTCATTCTTTTTCGTTACAAACAAGCGGATGTCTCCCGGCATCGCCCCTCGAGTTTCGGTGGCACCTGAGGTTCGCCACATCAAATCCAATCCTCCTCCCTGGGTGAACGCTAAGGGATATTCCGTCGCCGAATTACGAAGTAACCGATCCTGATTGGTCTGATAAGCAACAACCAGTTTATTTCCGTCAATTCCCAACTGGAATGAACAATCGGCATTGATTTTAGCCCATTTGCCGGCAGGCCATTCCCGAAGATTTCCATCTATCTGAGATTGAACAGGAGACACGGTCACTTCTTCGCGTAATTCATCGCTCATCACTTTTTGTGTTCTTACCGGAGCCGTCGCTTCGAGCATTGCCGGTGTAACCTGAATATTGTTCAGATGAATTCGTTTCACTTTGTCCAATCCGTCTAAACGAACAATAGAGGTATGCCATTTCCCCACGGCAAGATATACTTTCCCGTCGTCCAGTCCGAACATAAACGGCCAAAAATGTTCGGCTTCGAAACTCAGCCCGGTGATTTCCATGTCTTTTTTTTCTTCAGGATAAGGCCAAAACGGAGCAATCCGGGTATCGGCTCCCAGTGTAGTGATCAGAAGACCATCTACGGAATAGATATAAATTTCGCCCATATAAGAATAACGTGCAACTAAATAACCGGCCTCTCCTTCAGCGTTTTTTACCGGGTAGCCCAACATTCGTTTCGGATCCTTGATATCCCCGCGACCAACGGGAGGCGTTTTGGTTTTGCTGATTTCAAAAGACCAGCGCTGTTGTCCGTCCTTAAATCCACGGCAATCGACAATCAACCAACCGTCGGGACTCATAGCGACATCACCCGAAGCAGGCGTCCGGGAAAGAAGCTTTAAGCGGTTGAAATCATAATCCGGGACTCCGGCTTTGTCTATACTATTTGTAGGTATATGAAAAGGGCCTCCACTGACAATAGAAAGATCCGGTTGGAAAATAACCCCTCCTCTACAAGGGTGAGGCGGACGGGTAAACCGTATTTCATCGGCTTGAGGAGCATGATCGTTATTCTTGTCCGTCCAAATAAAGAAAACCCCATTCCCGGCAGGTATTCTTGGCCTCACATCCGGTTCATTCAACCGGATCCAACAATGAACGCTATCCAACACCCAGCCGGCTGATGCTACCGGGCGACAAATCCCTTCTTCAAGAACCCACAACGTAGCGGTTCCTCCTTGATTATACCAATAGGTATTGTACGAATTGGTAAAGTATTGCTGCCCGTTATAATAAAAAGTTTGCGCAGGAGTCGTACCTCCGTGCGATCCGAGCGGAATCATATCCGTAGGAAAGAAAATATGCTTGGGAGGGTATCCGCCGTAACTGATGATATTATCGACCGGATCTGCATCACGATAACGTACGGCTGCCAGCTTAGACCGACCGGTGGCGAGATCGACCTTAAATTCCAGCAATCCCATACTGCCCGGATTACCGATGGAGGGATAATAAGCACGGCTTTTATCTTTGGGATCGACAAAACCTCCGCCACCGTATTGCGTTGGTCCGTACCAGGCATTGATGAAATGACCCGTCTTTGCATTCCAACGACTAACCCGTTTAGGTAAATAATCGGTCTCTGCTACCCAGAGAATTCCGTTCGAATCGATGCTCATTCCTAAAGGATGTGCCATGCGTAATTCGTCGTAATCTCCAATTTGAGGCCCTCCTGCTTTTCCGATCATACGGATGAGTCGACCGGAAACCGCATCAAAAACTTTTACCTGATGACTGGTTCCCCAATCGGTTACGTATATCTTCCGGTCGTATTCAATGATTTGTTTCGGGTCCCGGAGATCCGAAGCTTTCACAACCGGTTGCCCCTGGTCCAAGCGGATCGATTTCCAATCGTTATAAACGTTGAATCGTTTGATTTCGCCGTTTGTAGCAAGTAATAACTTGCCGTCCGGTTCGAAAGTAATGCCTCCGAGACGATCCACTTTGATTTTAGCAAAAGGCTCCTTATTTGTTCCCCTTACGTCAAAAGCGACCAATTCATTCGCCGCAGGATTCGACAACAATAACAAACCGTCTTTCGCCGCCAATCCGACCAATTCACGGAAAGCATCGTGGACATGTACGCCTCCTACAACCCTGGATAACATCTCCAGTCCGGTTGATGTTACTACATATAAATCCAATGCACCCGGATCTTCTTTTCCGAAATCGCGACTCGGATTTTTAAGAAATACGGTATAAGCGACATGATTGGAATTTTTCTGCTTCCCGATATCGCGCGCCATGGCAATACCGCCGTTCCAACCCCGTATCTTAATGCCATTTAATTTATTCCCGTTCAAATCCGTCCACACCAATGCATGTCCGGCCTCCCCGGATTGTGATCCAAGCATCATTACCGGTCGATGGTCATTGAGCGGCCACGGACTGCCTCCGGGTACAAACAAAACGGATGCCGGCGCCGTATGATCGGCCAGCCAGGCTCCTTTTTCATCAGCAGTAGGCCAGGGAGGGGTACCCGGCGAATAAATGGAATATTCCAATCGAGGCGATATCCCCCGGTGAAATACACCCCGAACCGTATAATCACCAGGATTTGCTACCCCGTCTATTATTGATCCGTCCCAATAGATAATATTATCTCCGGACTGTACGGGATGGTCAAAAACAAGATTCTTCAATCGATTCCCCGATTGATCCTCTATAACTAATGTAACATAACCCGGTTCATCGGCATTGAAGTGAATAGGAATCCCCTTTTCCGGAAGCTTCCTGATATCATTATTACTAGCCAGGCTCCCAAACAAGAGGCTATTACCGATTAGAATAAGGAAATACAAAACCATTAATTGTCTGATTTTCATATAGTATATAATATTTGTGTGTTCAATTCATGTCAAGTCAACCCAACTTTTACAAATCTTTTTACAAATTTACATGAAGAAAATTGTTTTGACAGTAACAAAATAAAGACAAAATCAAAACAAAGTTGAAACAAAAATATAATATTTTAAAATTCCTCCTGAGAATTTGTTCCTGTTTTGTTTTGATTTTGTATTCCTTTTGTTTTCATAATGGATGTGGAGTTTCTTTATCTTTGTATTATAAAACGAATTTATGAACTTCATAATTAACAAAACAAAAATTCTCGTTGTAACGGTATTGTTCCTGCTCTTCTGGGGTTGCCGGGAAAACAACATCATCCTGTTAGGCGATCCTGAAGAGGTCCATTTATCCATCGATTTACAAGGAGGGGCTTTCATTGATTTTAGATTAACAGATCAAGCTTGTAATCCGTTTTCATGGAATTTACCCCTTGATGAAATGCCTGAAAATAACCGGAACGGCGCACCGTTCCGGGGACATTTTATCTGCCTGGGACGTTGGGGAGCTCCAACGGCGGGAGAAATGACTGCAGGCGTTCCACACAACGGACAATCCGGAAACCAACCATGGAAACTGATTTCCCGCAAGGGAGATTCGCTGCTGCTAATCCGGTCCGTTGCGTCTCTCGACGGCATCATTATTGAAAGAAAAATCGATTTCGATCCGGATAATGCTATTTTCAAGGTCAAGGATATTGTAAAAAGTACAATAAGTATCGGAAGGCCGTTCAATATTGTCCAACATGCAACCGTCGGCGCTCCTTTTTTATCCGCATCAACCATCATTGACAGTAATGCAGGGAAGGGATTCATGCAACACCTTTCGTATCCCGACCCGCAGCAATACGAATACAACTGGCCGGTGGCAATCATCGATACATCCGGGACAATAGTCGATCTGACCCGGACAGATGTGTCCGAAAGTTATGTCTCCACACACCTTTTCGAGGAATCATCCGGTTGGATTACCGTTTCTTCTCCGGAAAAAGAAACAATGATCGGATACCTGTGGAAAACAAATGAATATCCCTGGGTTAATCTGTGGCATGACGTAAAAAACAAAAGACCTCACGCAAAAGGATTGGAATTCGGGACGACAGGTATCGGCCGACCATATCAGGATTTATTGGCTGTAGACACTCGTTTTCATACAAAAAATTCATTCTTTTATCTGGATGCAATGGAAACAGTTGAAAAGTCGTTTCTCTGTTTTCAGACAAAGATCCCAAAAGATTTCAAAGGAGTAAAAGAATTAAATTGGAGGAACAAAGACATCATTTTGACGGAAAAAGACACTGCTTTGCCCCGTGAAATCATTATAAAAAATAAATTCTCACTGCATTGAAATAAACGTGCTTACATTTTGACAATTATATTAAAAAATAAATCACATGATGAGAAACACATTCCTATTCCTTTTTTGTTTTGTATTTTCTTTTCCTGCTTTTACACAAGAATTATTCAATTCCCCCGAAAAATCCCTGATGCCCATAGGCGCCTACTATTACCCCGAACATTGGCCGGAAAATCAATGGGAACGCGATATCCGGCGCATTGCCGAATGTGGATTCGATTTTACACATTTTGCCGAATTTGCGTGGTCGCGTCTGGAACCGGAAGAAAATAGTTTTGATTTCGAATGGTTGGACAAATGTGTCGCATTGGCCGGAAAATACCATTTAAAAGTAATTATGTGTACCCCTACCGCCACTCCGCCGGCATGGCTTACGGCTAAACACCCGGAAATTCTCGTCGTTACGGAAGATGGTTTTCAGGTGAAACATGGGATGCGGCTGAATGCCAACGGTACAAACCCCATTTACCGCCAATACATACAACGTATACTGGAAAAACTTGCCGAACGTTATGGAAATAACCCTGTCGTTTGTGGCTGGCAACTCGACAACGAACCACATTGGGAAGGATTGTATGATTATTCGCCCTTTGTTAAAAAAGAATTCCAAAAGTGGCTGAAAAATAAATATGAAAATATCAACAATCTTAATCAAGCATGGGGAGCCTCTTTTTGGAGTTACGAATTCAATAATTTCGAACAAATTGACCTTCCGAATAAAAACGAACGGAACAATAATCCGCATGCAAAAATCGATTTTAAGCGTTACACGGCCGATGCTGTTGCTTCAGCTCTACGGTTTCAGTCCGATATACTTCGAAAAAAAATATCTTCTACGCAATGGATTACAACAAATTTTGCATATTATAAATTCCTGCCGTCGGTTGATCCGTTCCGTAGCCGCAACGATCTCGACTTCGCTTCACATACCATGTATCCTGCCAATACCTTTCTTAATTATCCGGAAGGAAAACTGGCAAGCCGTTTAGGAAGCGGGATGGAGCTTTCTTTTTCGAATGAATTGGCTCGTTCGGTAACAGGATATACCGGAATCATGGAACTGCAACCAGGACAAATCGACTGGGGAAGCTGGAACTCTCAACCATTACCCGGTGCCGTCCGTATGTGGATATGGCATTGTTTCGCATTAGGAGACCAATTTGTTTGTACCTATCGTTTCCGACAACCTTTGTTTGGCGCAGAACAATTCCATAAAGGAATCATGGAACCTGATGGAATTACCCTTTCCCCGGGCGGAAAAGAATATGTAAAGACAATCGGTGAAATCAAAAAACTGGAAAAGCCAACCCAGGAAATGAGTGATATTCCTCAGGAACTATCTTCGCGTTCAACCGCTTTCTTGTGGAAACAAGATAATATAATGTCTCTGGAAACCGTAAAACTAACGCAGGTATGGGATACCTGGGAACATTACTATACCTATTATCAAAAATTGAAAACAATGGGAGTCCCT
>JAITTA010000025.1 GCA_031287395.1 Dysgonamonadaceae bacterium
ATTTTTTGAAATCCAAAAAAACTTTTTACCTTTGCGGTGCTCTTATGGGGCATTAGCTCATCTGGCTAGAGCGTTAGACTGGCAGTCTAAAGGTGATCGGTTCGAGTCCGATATGCTCCACAAGATAACACACCGATAACACATCTTTTCGTTTTGTGTTTTTGGTGTGTTTTTATTTTGCAAATTTACTTATTATTTATCACATAAATAACAATCGAAAAGAGTAAGCGAATGAAAATTCTTATCGCAAAATAGAAACGCCTGATTTTCACTATTGAAAATCAGGCGTTTACTCTTTTTGTTTTGTTGTCCCACCAGGATTCGAACCTAGGCAAGCTGAACCAAAATCAGATGTGCTACCATTACACCATGGGACAATCCTATTGTTTTTTAGCAAAAACGATGCAAAGGTACTGCTTTTTGCCGAGATTGCAAAATTTTTCAATGGGATTTTATTTTACAATCAGTAAGAAGTAGTTTTTCTTTCCTTTCTGAACCAGAATATACTTGCCTCCTATAAGACAGGATGAATCTATGATAACATCGAAATCGGCCAGTTTGTCTTTATTGATACTTACTCCTCCGCTCTGGACTAATTTACGCATTTCCCCTTTAGATGGAAAAACGGCGGCTTTTTCCGTGAATAAATCAACAGCTTTATTACCCAGGTCCGATTGAAAGATTTCAAATTGAGGAACTCCGTCGAAAACAGCAAGTAATGTTTCTTCATCCAGTTTTTTCAGTGCTTCTGAAGTTGAATTTCCGAAAAGGATATTGGAAGCCTCGACAGCGGCGTCGTAATCTTCTCGGGAATGAACCATTACTGTCACTTCTTCAGCCAGTCTCTTTTGTAAAGGGCGCAAATGTGGGGCTGTATTTTGTTCGGCCACCAGAGTATCAATTTCTTCTTTGTTCAATGCCGTGAAGATTTTGATGTATTTTTCAGCATCATTATCGCTGACATTCAGCCAGAACTGATAAAATTTATAGGGAGAGGTGTATCTTCTATCCAGCCAGACATTTCCGGATTCGGTTTTTCCGAATTTTCCTCCATCGGCCTTCGTGATCAACGGACAAGTTAAGGCGAACGCTTCTCCTCCGGTTTTCCGGCGGATCAGTTCGGTTCCGGTAGTGATATTTCCCCATTGATCCGACCCCCCCATTTGGAGTTTACAGCCGTATTCGTTATATAAAAACAGGAAATCGTATCCTTGTAACAATTGATAAGAAAATTCGGTGAAGGACATTCCCACATTGGACTCGGAACTCAGGCGTTTTTTTACGGAATCTTTCGACATCATGTAATTCACAGTGACGTGTTTCCCGATATCGCGGATGAAATTCAAGAAAGAATAATCTTTCATCCAGTCGTAATTATTTACCAAAACGGCCTTATTCGGATGATTTGATTCAAAATCCAGAAATTTGGATAATTGCACTTTGATTCCATTTTGGTTTTTTCTCAGAGTTTCCTCATCCAGCAAATTTCGCTCCTGCGATTTCATCGACGGGTCGCCGATCATCCCTGTGGCGCCGCCAATCAATGCAATCGGGCGGTGTCCTGCGCGTTGCAGGTGTTTGAGCATCATTACGCTTACCAGGTGACCGATGTGCAACGAATCTGCTGTCGGGTCGATTCCGACGTAGGCTGAAGTCATTTCTTTCTGAAGTTGCTCTTCCGTTCCGGGCATCATATCGTGAATCATGCCTCGCCATCTTAATTCTTCTACAAAGTTCATAAATAATTGAAAATTGAAAATTGAAAATTGAAAATGATTTTTTACCGGAATTTATTTTCAAGGTTCAATTGATATTAAATGAAGGGCAAAAGTAAAACAAATTATTGACGTATGAAAGTACGTTTTAGATTATTTTCTAGGATAGAACCGAGCAATTCGATGTCTAATCCTAACGTAACGGCTGCTTTTTGATATACCGATTCAATAGTTTTACCGGAATGGTCTGTTTCCAGGAAAAAACGATCCTGGGGGATCAAAGACAAAGATTCTTCGTTATATATTGGACCGAAAGAGAAGAAAAACCCTTGCTTCACCAATTGATTTGCTTGTTCCGGTTTGCCTCTGAATCCGTGAATAATCCAGGTTTGATGAGGCTTTATTTCACGTTTAAGAGCGATTAATTCATCAAAAGCTTTGACACAATGGATGATCAGTGGCTTTTGAATCGATTCGCTGATTTTTATCTGGGCTGTGAAAGCTTTTTCCTGTAGATGCCAGGGTGTTTCACATGCCTTGTCCAATCCGCATTCTCCAATGGATTTTACCGCATCGAAGATGGCATTTTTTTCAATGAAATCGATGCTTTGAGACAAGTTATTTTCTCGTATTTTCCAAGGATGAAGGCCAATGGAATACAGTTGATGTTGTAAATTGAGTCCGCAAAATGAACCGGATTCTCCAACGTTATGATTAAGAATGGAAACAACATCCTCATTGGATGGGATACTGTGCGTATGAATGTCGTAGAAGTACATAAACCGATTTATTTTAAGGTACCGGGTCATACCCTTGTCCTCCCCAGGGATGGCATCTCAGGATCCTTTTTATGCTCAGGTATCCTCCTTTGAACGGGCCGTATTTTTTGACGGCTTCAATGGTATATTGGGAACAAGTAGGGGTATATCGACAAGTCGGAGGCGTTAAAGGGGAGATGCAATACCGGTAGAAATAAACCGGTAACAGCACGATAAAAATTCCTGTTTTCTTTAACAATTGTATCACAAAAGTTTTTCTTTCAGTATTACCAACGCATTCTGCATGATCGGTTCCAATTCCCTGAAATCACAGATTCCCTGTCCGAGATAGATGAAACCAACCAGAAGATCATAATCCGTTTCTTTCTGTGAAGAGATTAATAACCCTTTATTCAGCCGATATACTTCTCTGATTAACCGTTTGATGCGATTACGTTGAACAGCTTTCTTGAATTTCTTTTTCGGAACACTAATTAAAGTAGAAACCCCGATCCCGGAAGTCCGGGGATATTTTTTTTCGAATAGTATACGCAAAGGAAAAACTTTGAAAGAATGATTGCTTCCGAATAACAGTTCAATATCTTTCAAAGAAGAGGTTCGTTCTTCCTTACTGAATGTATTTCTTGGTTCGATTCAGTGATTATTTTTTTCCGTTTTTAGATAATCCTTTCAGGTAATTCTCAAGAGCGGCAGTCATTGATGGTGCTTCCGGGCCCGGAGCTTCAATATCCAGGCGCAAGCCGGCATCACGGACTGCTTTTGCCGTAGATGAACCAAAACATCCGATTTTGATATCATTTTGCTGAAATTCAGGGAAATTCTTCAACAAAGAAGAGATTCCGGCAGGAGAAAAGAACAACAACATATCGTAATCGAATTTTTCTTCCTGGGTAAAATCATTGCTCACGGTTCTATACATAATAGCTTTGCTGTACTTGATTTTCTTTTCGTCCAGCA
Source organism: Dysgonamonadaceae bacterium (assembly GCA_031287395.1). Lineage (GTDB taxonomy): Bacteria > Bacteroidota > Bacteroidia > Bacteroidales > Azobacteroidaceae > BNXB01. The sequence goes on from JAITTA010000025.1 coordinate 3,452, forward strand.
AGTGCATAAGATCATCTTTATGAACATCGGATACCGGGACCAGATAAGTTTCTTTGTTATGCTTACTGATAGGAATCATCAGATCTTCTATTTTTCCTGAGGGAACAAAAAATATTTTCCGTTTTCTGTAAATCGTATATTTTTGAAG
>JAITTA010000099.1 GCA_031287395.1 Dysgonamonadaceae bacterium
TTGTTATTATTTCCGGAAAAAATCAATTGATCCGGTTTAATTCCTTTTTTATTTAATCCGATAATTTCGTAGGCCCGTTCGGATGTGATTGTTACAAGATTAGCCGCAAAATTTTTATCGGAAGAATAGGTCATCTGATTCTTGAAAATGTCTGTCTTGAAATGATAGAAAACGCCGTCTTTGGTTTCCAGGGGGATTTCCCGGGACGGATAATTTTTCTGAGCTTCTGCGTATGCATCGACTTCGTGGTTAAGGCAACATTTCAGTTTGGCACATTGGCCTGCTAATTTTTGGGGATTAAGTGAAATATCCTGGATTCGTGCAGAACCTGTAGAAACCGAAATGAAATTAGTCATCCAGCCGGAACAGCACAATTCACGTCCGCATGGTCCGATTCCCCCGATACGTCCGGCTTCCTGACGGGCTCCGATTTGTTTCATCTCGATACGTATCCGGAAGGTCTCGGCCAGATCTTTGATCAATTGGCGAAAATCGACCCGTTCGTCTGCGATATAATAAAAAATAGCCTTATTTCCGTCTCCCTGATATTCGACATCTCCGATCTTCATCTGAAGCCCCAGTCCTTCTGCTATTTTTCGTGAACGGATCATTGTATCGTGTTCCTTGGCTTTGGCTTCTTCGTATTTTTCCAGGTCGTTGGGCTTCGCCTTACGATAAATCCGGCGGACTTCTGCATCCGGACGAACACGGCTCTTTTTCATTTGCAAAAGAACAAGTTTTCCGGTCATGGTAACTGTGCCGATATCATGTCCGGGGCTGGCTTCTACGGCTACGATATCTCCTTTTTCAAGTGAAATTTTATTGCTGTTCAGGTAATAACCTTTACGGGTATTTTTAAATTGAACTTCCACGTAATCGGTAACCCGTTCGGATTCGGGAATGTCGCAGAGCCAATCATAAGAATTCAGCTTGTTGGTATGCTTACAACAGCCTTTCTTGTTCATGCAACATCCTCCGTTATATAGTCTGTATTCCATATTCAAATCATAAATTATACACCGAAAGCTATAAGTTTTGGGTTCCATTGGTGCGGTTAGCCGACTTATAACCTAAAACTTATGACTTAAAACTTTCTTGCAAAGGTATCATTTTTTCAATAAAACCGCAATTTTCATGGATAAATCGAGGAAGATCATTTTCGGATTGACATTCTGTTCGATGTGTTTGGCGGCCGATTCGAGTTCTTCCATCAATTCAATGACATTGCGTTCGTTCACGTAAGTTGAAAATTTAGCGGAAAAATCGGATTCGGAAGTGTTCATATAGTTGATGTCTTTTGAATGGAACCGGTATACAAAATTTTCCCGGATCATGTGCTGAGAATATGAAAAGAAATTTTTTTGCCATTCCCTTCCCATGGAAGCAAAATAGTCGCCTTTTGCTTTCATGTTTCTGATATTACGGGTCCAGCAATTACGCATGATGGTAATGAACAAATCCAGAAAATCTTCATTTTCCACATTGTTGTCGAGGACTTCTTCGGCCTTGATGTAGCTCCCGTTCGATAAATGTACGACGGAAGCCATTTCATCTTCCGGTAGGTGGTATTTTGCTGCAATTGCTGTTGCCAGACTTCCCGGGTCGATAGGCGGAACATGAAGGCTCTGGGAACGGGAACGGATGGTGCCCAATACCCTTTCCGGGTCTTCCGAAACGAGGAGAAATATTGTCTTTTCGTAAGGTTCCTCAAGAATTTTCAGCAGTTTATTGGCACATTCTTCCTGCATCTTCTCAGGCAACCAGATAATCATGATTTTGTATTCCGCTTCATAGACTTTCAGGTTGAGTTTCTTTAAAATACTGTCGCTCTCTGCCGTATAGATAGTACCCTGGGCATTATCCGCACGAATATGGTTGAGCCAGGAAGACAGTTTGAAATAAACATTCCGGTTCAGGAATTCCCTCCATTCGGAAATATAATCGTCGCAGATGGTTTCTTTATCGCTCGCACCCGAACTCTTTTTCTTTTTGATTATCGGAAAAACAAAATGTAAGTCGGGATGAGCATACTTATTGTATTTTATACAAGAAGGGCACGAACCGCAGGAATCTTCATCCCGGCGGTTCGTGCAATTCAGATACCGGGCATATGCGATGGCTATGGGAAGAGTTCCCACGCCTTCATTCCCATAGAATAATTGTGCATGGGGAATCTGATTCGATTGAACCGAACGGATTAACCGGTTTTTCAAATGTACTTGCCCTATGACGTCGCTGAACTTCATAATCAATAAATGGCTTGTGCAATTTGCCGTATACTGTCGGTTGCCATCAATGTGTAAAAATGAAGACTGGGAACTCCGTTAGAAATCAGTTCCTTACATTGATTGATACTCCATTCTACACCAACGGCTTTTGCTTCGTCGTCGGTTTTACATTTTCTCAATTCCGTTGCCAGCGCTTCGGGAATTTCCGACCGGAATATTCTGGGCAACACGGTCAACTGGTTCATCAGTACGATCGGTTTGATTCCCGGAATAATGGGTACGGTAATGCCTTCCAGGCGGCAACGTTCCACAAAATCAAAATATTTCCGGTTATCGAAGAACATTTGAGTGACGGCATAATCGGCTCCGGCTTCAATCTTTTGTTTCAGGAAAGCAATATCGGATTCCATATTAGGAGCTTCCTCGTGCTTTTCAGGATAACAGGCGACACCGTACGAAAACGGCGTTTCCATCTTTTCAAAAAAACTTCCGTCGCAGGAAATACCACAATTAAAATCATTGACCTGCTTCTGAAGTTCAGTTGTATGATCATGACTTTCTCCCGGATAGAGCTGATTCGGTTCCAGTTTGTTGGCATCGCCGCGAAGCAGGAGCAAATCATGAACCCCTAAAAAATTCAAATCCAGCAGGGCATATTCCGTTTCCATTTTGGTAAACCCCTTACAAATGATGTGAGGAACAGCTGTAATACCGTAATGATATTGGATGGCGGCCGCAATAGCCACTGTTCCGGGACGTTTCCTGACATTGATTTTTTTCATCAGGCCTCCTTCTGTCTCCTGGTAAATATTTTCACTGTGGTGAGTCGTGATATTGATGTATTGGGGATCAAATTCCCGCAATTTGTCAATAATACTACATACTTTCGAGAAGCTGTTCCCCTTCAAAGGAGGCAGTATTTCAAATGAAAAGGCGGTTTTTTTATTCTTATTTAATAGTTCTATCACTCTCATTTTTTGTCAAAATTTATTGCAAAGATAATATAAATCATTACATTTGCATCGAATTGTTTCACACAAATTCTGTTCCGGATACTCAATTCTGTGTGAAATAAAATCTCTGTTTGAAAAACAAAAAAATGAATATTAATCATGGAGAATATCAATTGGTCGGAACTGTCGTTCGGTTACATGAAGACAGATTACAATATACGATGCTATTACCGTAACGGAAAATGGGGGGAACTGGAAATCAGTGATTCGGAAATCATTCCTTTGCATATGGCTGCAACTTGTTTGCACTATGGACAGGAAGCATTCGAAGGTTTGAAGGCATTTAAAGGGAAAGATGGAAAAATCCGTATTTTCCGGATGCGTGACAACGCTTTGCGTTTACAAGTTTCGTGTCGTGGCATTATGATGCGGGAGTTTCCGGTTGATATTTTTGAAAAGGCTGTTGTTGAGGCTGTTAAACGTAATGAGCGTTTTGTCCCGCCTTACGAGAGCGGAGCATCCTTATATATCCGTCCTTTGCTGATAGGCACAGGAGCCCAGGTTGGTGTGAAACCGGCTTCGGAATACTTGTTTGTCGTATTTGTGACCCCGGTAGGCCCCTATTTCAAAGAAGGGTTCAAACCGACTCCCTATGTCATCATCCGCGGATACGACCGGGCGGCGCCGCTGGGTACGGGAACGTTCAAAGTGGGAGGGAATTATGCCGCCAGTTTGGTTCCGGGCGAAATCGCTCATTCCAAAGGATATTCCGCAGTACTTTATCTTGATGCCCGGGAGAAAAAATACATCGATGAATGTGGCCCGGCAAATTTCTTCGGAATAAAAAATAATACGTATATTACTCCGGAATCAGTTTCCATATTGCCTTCGATTACAAATAAGAGTTTGATCGTGCTGGCGGAGGAACTCGGAATGAAAGTAGAACGTCGTCAGGTGCCGGTGGAAGAACTGGCTACTTTTGAAGAAGCCGGGGCTTGTGGTACTGCCGCCGTGATTAGTCCGGTGCAGAGGATTGACGATCTGGACGAAAACAAATCTTATGTGTTTTCCAAAGATGGTCAGGCCGGACCTGTCAGCATCAGATTATATAATAAACTAAGGGCGATTCAGTACGGTGATGAACCGGATAAATACGGTTGGATTACGGTTGTTGAATAAATAACGATGCGTTTTGTGCTATTTGTGGAATAATAATAACTAAATAACATTTATTGTATGTCTCTCAACAGAAGAAATTTTCTCCGGATTTCTGCGACTGCAGGAGCAGGAGCCCTGTTTTTGATCCCTACGGAATCTTTGGCTTCCGTTAAAGTAAATGATGCTCCTAAAATTCCGACCCGAAAGTTGGGAAAAACCGGTTTGGAACTCCCTATCTTGAGTATGGGAGTCATGCGTGCGGATAATCCTTCAGTCTTGAGAGCTGCATACAATTCGGGAATTGTCCATTTTGATACGGCCCATGGTTATCAGAATGGAAAGAATGAAGAAATGGTCGGGAACTTTTTAGAGGGAAAACCTCGCGATTCGTTTATTGTTGCTACCAAATGCAAAACGAGATATCCGCTTTCCGAAAATTTTGAAAGTGAATATTCCGAAATGATGAATACTTCTTTGAAACGCCTCCGGATGGATCATGTCGATATCTTTTACAACCATGCGCTGGATAAAGTTGAAGAGGTGAAGGATCCACGTATGTTGGCTGTTCTCTCGAAATTTAAAAAAGAAGGCAAAACCCGCTTTATAGGCTTTTCAACGCATGCCAATAAACCGGAGCAAATCGATGCTGCTATTGAAGCCGGTATTTATGATGTCATCCTGATCAGTTATAATTTTAAGTTGAAACAGTTGAAAGAAACCGAAGAAGCTATTGCCCGTGGAGTGAAAGCCGGAATTGGTTTTGTAGCAATGAAAACAATGACCGGAGGAACCGAAGATGCGGAAGGCAAAAAGAAAATAGATGCCGGCGCTTGTCTGAAATGGGTGTGGCAGAATAAGAATATTACGACGATAATTCCCGGATTTTCGAATTACGATGAACTGGACGAATGTCTTGCAGCAGTCGCTAATCCGGAACTCAACGATAAGGACAAAAAATACATTGCCGCCCTTTGTAATGAAGAGTTGTTGTATTGCGTCAATTGCGAAAAATGCGTGGCGGATTGTGTGGAACATTTGCCTATCCCGGATATGATGCGTGCTTACATGTACAATTTTGGTTATAAATACCCGGCTTTGTCGAAAGAAACCTTAATGGAATTGACTTTGTCGGAAAAAATATGTGCCTCTTGTAATACTTGTTCGGTAACCTGTACGGAAGGTTTTGATGTTCAACGAAAGATTGCTTCTATCTCCAGATTGATAGAGGTGCCTAATGAATTTTTAGTTTGATTGAAAAATGAGAAAAAAACTGCTTAATCTGTTTTGTTTCTTTTGCTTTATCCCGGTTATTTCGGCTCAGACCCCTCAGGAATTGAAATCATATCTTCCTGTTGTTCCGGGATGGACTATCTCTCCTGATGTGGAGGTGTTTCGTCCTGATAACTTATACAACCGGATCAATGGGGCTGCTCCCTTGTTTCTGGAAAATAATTTCAGGGAAATGACTTCCATGGTTTATACCAAAGGAGATGACTATATTACGATTCAGGCCTATCGTCATGCAACTCCGCTCGACGCTTTCGGAATGTATGCTTCCGAACGTTCTCCCGATATGACTTTTTATAGAATAGGAGGAGAAGCCCAGGGAGATAACATCGGTTTGTATTGTTTTGCCGGTTGTATCTATCTGAAAATGCAGGCAAGCAATGAATCGGATGAAATAGGAGAGACCTTACGTACAATTGCGAAAGGATTGACCGCAAAGATTGATCCTGACGCTACTTATCCGGGCTTGTTTAAATATTTTCCTGTAGAGTATAAACAAGACCGTTCCGAAGCCTATACCACCTCAAACTATATCGGGCATGAGTTTTTGAAGGGAGTATATACCTGTAACTATAAAATCGGAGATGCGGAAGGACAATTGTTTGCTATCGATGCAAAAAGCAAGGAGGAGGCTCAGTCCGTCTTGAGAAAATATTTTGAATTTGCCAAACAGCCGTTTGATGTCAGGGAAGGTATATCGTTTGTTATTAAAGATAAATACAATGGCGATATTCCTTGTGTTTGGGACAGGCAATATATTTTAGGAATATTCCATGAAAAAGGAGAAGATTCGAGCGGATATAACTTTGGAGATATATTGGAACAGTTAATCAAAAATATAGAATGAAGAAGCGTTTTGCTGCGCATTATATTTTTTTAGGAGAAGGAAGAATTTATAAACAATATTATCTTGAGTTAGGAGATAATGATGAAATAAAAGGAGTTTATCCTCTCGAAACAGAGATTGAAGGAACAGTATTCCATAATGGAATACTGTTTCCCGTTTCCGGCAAGTGGAACTTACATCCTACTGAAATTTTTGACAGACTGAAAGAATTATCTCGGATTTATCCTGAAAATTCGGTATTCCGGTTATTGGAAGATTCCGGATGGGTGTGTGACGAACGCGATATCCCGGTTCATGTTTTTCAATTGGACGGAATCGACTTGGTTGCAGTAAAATTTTGTACCGACAATCGGAATTACAATCCTCAAATCAGTCGGGTTTGTTAGAACTTGATTTTTGGTACGATTTTTCAATTTTGATTTTGTACTGTTTGACAAGTTACCGGAATATCATCACGAGGTGAAGTTGATGCATATTCAAACGAAAACGGTATTTTATGATAAGTTGACGTATTTTTTTCTGGAACTGCCGAAATTCGACAAACGACAGGAAGAGTTGGCCTGTAATTTTGACCGTTGGGTTTATTTGTTGAAAAATTTACCGGGTATGTCCGGCCGTCCGGAAGCGTTACAGGGAAGAGTATTTGATATGTTGTTCAGGGCTGCGGAGATAGCCTGGTTTACACCAAAAGAGATGGAAAAGTACAATAAAAGTATATTGGAATACAGTGATGTCCGGGATGCCGTGGAATATGCCAGGGAAACCGGCAGGGAAGAAGGTGTCGAACAGGAAAAAATCCTCATAGCCCGGAAATGTCTGGAAAAGAACATGCCCATTGACGACATTATAGACCTCACGGGATTATCCAAAGAACAAATTCTGGATTTAAGAGAAAAACGTTGACCCGTCGGGGTGATTCTTACGATTGCCCTGGAATTTTTGGCACGATTTTTTCTGTTTCTAGAAAAAAATAGTTACATTTGCTGAATATTTACACAACATAATCCATGCAACAAACTTTTTCTTATAACTTAAATTTGATTTTAACAAAATTTAACATATTGAATTTTGTTGATTCGTCATTTATGTTAGAGAGAGAGAGAGAGAGAGAGAGAGAGAGA
>JAITTA010000100.1 GCA_031287395.1 Dysgonamonadaceae bacterium
GAAGAGTTCTACTTTGTAAATTACCGACGGTGTTGACGGGGTTACCCCAGATCAGTTCCTCGTTCCATTTTATCGAAACAGCGCCACGAATACTCATTCCTCTTTTTGTTTCTCCGGATAATTGAAAACGGCTGTCATTGAATTGGAATAAACGGATTCCGGCCTCATGTGAAATATCAATCGCTTTCTTGCACGCTTCAGCAGCCTTGCTCCATTTACCGGGATCTTCCGTTTGACTGAACAGTTTTATGCCCCTGTTGTCTGTAAGCGTACTGAAATCGCTGTTTCCATTGAATAAAGGACTTGCGCCTAGCACCAGAACTTCGGCTTTCAACGTAGCCGCCGCAGGTTGCGTTATCCTTCCCGCTTCGGTAGCTATATTGGTTATTGTTAACGGTAAATCCGTTATGGCTTCGTCGCACAATTCGGCAATATAGTTAACACATACGTCGAAAGGTTCACGATAGACTTTTACATCTTCAACGCTTGCCGCCGTCGATTTATTGTCTTTGATAAGAGGGATAGGACCATACATCCGTAACAGGAAATAATGATAGAATGCCTTGAAAAATTTAACTTCGGCGATCCATCTGGCTTTATCCGATTCATTCAGGTCCGGCCCGACATTATCAATATTTTCCAGGAAGATATTGCATTCCCGCAAGGCAACGAATATCCCGCGGCCACCCATCTCTCCGTCCCAGAAATTGAGTATGGGGGTGTTTGTATTTTGTTCTCCCAGTTTGATGCGATTTCCCATGTAATAGGAACTCCAGGAGTAATAGCTGTTCTCTACAACTCCGAATTCGTCGCTTGCCTGTATTGCCGGATCATTTGCAAAATCTCCTATTCTCGGCATGTAAGAGTATATGGTAGCCAGAAAGCGTTCTGCGCTTACCCTGTCGGAGAATGCATGTTCGATGGTTGCTACGTTATCCGGAACAATATCCAGGTAATCGGCGCATGACGAGAATAATGCTATGGTAGCTAATATAAATGTATTTTTGATTTTTTTCATGTCTGTGACTGTTTAAAATGATAATTGAACTCCAACATTTAAGACTTTTTGTATGGGATATTTCATGCCGTCGCCGGCCATCTCCGGATCCCATAATTTAAACTTGCTGAATGTCAATAAATTTGTCCCGCTGAGGTATAAGCGCAGATTGGAAATATACCATTTTTTCATGTATCTGTCGGGAATTTTATACCCCAATTCCAATGATTTTAAACGAAGGAATGAACCGTCGCGCATAAACCAGGTACTGGTTACCGTGTTATTATTGAGTAAAGTCGTTGTCAACCTTGGCCAAAGCGCGTGAAGATTCCGGTTATCTTCCGACCAGTAATTATCGGCATATACTTTCAGTAATGCATTCTTCGAGTTCACAGAACTGTTATCGTCGGTATCGAGGAATGGCGATGTCTTTTTTGCATCGATCCAGAAAGATTCGCGTTCTAATCCCTGGAAGAAGAATGAAAAATCAAGACCTTTGTAACCGGCACTTAAACCGAAACCGTAAATAATTTCGGGAGTGGTGGGATAGCCGATAGGAACCCTGTCCAACTCTGTAATCTTATCGTCGCCGTTTATGTCTTTGTATTTGATATCGCCTCCTTTATAACTACCGAAAGATTGGGTAGGGGAATTCAATACATCCTTTTCATCTACAAACAACCGTTCGGCCACGTATCCCCATTCCTGATTCACCGGCATTCCCACATGCGATAACCAGGGAGTTAGACTGTTATCGGGTTCTTCGTATATTTCCCATTTCGACTTTGCGTATGTAAAATTAAAACGTCCTGTTACCCAAAAGTTATTATTGAAATAGTGATTCAGATCGACCGATAAATCCACGCCTTTTCCTTTGGCCCTGCCTATATTTGCTTGCGGAGTTACAAGTAGTCCCATGGTAGCGGGAATGTCCGTACGTGTTTGTAAAATATGATCACGGGTCTCGGTATAGAAATCCGCCAGTATGTCGATTTTACCGAACAAACCTACTTCCAGACCTAAATTCATTTTCTGGGCTACCTCCCATGTTATAAACGGATTGGCATACCTGTTTATGCTCACTCCATTAACCGTATAACCAAAATTTTCACCCCATGTATAAGCTCTGTCCGGGTTATTAACATTCACATCCGATTGGTAGAAGAAACGGTCTTCTTCCCGGCCGATAGCGTCATTTCCGACTAATCCGTATGTCGCTTTGAGTTTAAGATTTGTTACGCTCTTTTTAGTATCTTCACTTAGTCTTTCCCAGAAAGGTTCGTTGGTTATCAACCATCCGGCTCCGATCGATGGGAAAAAACCGAATCGATGATTCCGTGAGAAGCGCTCCGAACCGTTATATCCGAAATTTGTTTCCAGGAAATAGCGTCTGTCGTAGTTGTAAGTAAAACGACCCGACAATCCGATGTTTCGTTGAGGCAAAGACAACAGGAGGGAACCGGCATTCCCTTTCAAGTAGTTCCTGACATTGGATACCAACAATCCGCTGATCCCGTGTTTTTCGTTGAATGTACGGTCGTAATTGATAACTCCTTCAAAATAGAGGCTAGTACTGACTTCCTTCTTTCCTTCGGTATAACTGAGCCATTCCGAACCGTTGTTGGGGTTCAGGCAGGCTAGTAAATATTCATCTTTCATTTTATCATACAGGCTGACTGTATAAAAAAACGGGTTATATGAGCGTTGCAAATCGAAATACGAATACCTGTTTGTACTGAATAACCCCCTCAGGCTTAAACCTTGCGTAATGAAGTTCAAATTTTGTTTCAATTCAAACTGTGCCAGCATTGTGCTTTTGGAATATTCTTTGTAACCTTTTACCATGTCGGCGTAAGGATTGATGAACTGTCCCTGATCTGCATTACCGAATAAAATATGGTTTTTATGCTGGAAAGTAGCGTCAGGGGCAAAATAGGGGGGAAAAGCGACGGGATCGCTTCGCATCACCTTGCTGTATAAGTCGCTGCCGCTATCGAGCGGACCGCTGTAATCGTCGAATGATCCGTGCAAACGGACAACGGCTTCCGTTGTTTTTGTTATATTGATATTGACGTTGGTACGTAGCAGGTAGCGTTTGAGGTCTATGTTGTTTTTACTGTCTTTGGCTGTTTTGATTACCCCGTTATCCTGATTATAGGTGGCGGCTATGTAATAACGGGCCACGCTTCCACCCCCGCTTACATTAAAATTGAAACGGTGGTTGACCGCCTGGTTTTTAAATAAAATATCATACCAGTCGTTCGCCGGATAAACCATAGGATTAGCTCCCCTTTCCGTACTTTCTATTTTTTCGATGGAATAAGGTACGGATTGCATCGGATCGCGTGTGAGTACCGCTTCGTTGTTTAAGCGCATATAAGTGATCGGGTCTGCTAATTCTATCTGTTTGGTGGGCGAAGAAAGTGAAGTTTCGTATCTGAAGGAAATGGAAGCTTTACCTTCCTTCCCTTCTTTTGTAGTAACCATAATTACTCCGTTTCCGCCACGCGCCCCGTACAGAGCGGTTGCCGCCGCATCTTTCATGATGGAGAAGCTGGCGATATCGTCTGTTTGCAGCCGAGCCAAGTCGCTGGACGTCATTTCGACGCCGTCGATAAGGATCAGCGGTCCCGCCCCATAAGTCAGGGTTGTTACACCGCGTACGAAAAAGCTGGCATCGTCTTCTCCCGGTTCGCCGCTGCGTTGATAAGAAATCAATCCCGCCATTCTTCCGGCCAAAGCAGTTGTCAGGTTGGAACTCGGCACTTTCAGTTCGGAGGGTCTTATGGTCGTGATGGCCGCCGAAACGCTTTCTTTCTTTTGTTTGCCGAAAGCGACTACCCTGACTTCGTCCAGTTCATCGGATTTTTCTTTCAGGATAATCATCAGTGTCCGTTTATCACCGATAGCGATTCGTTGTTCCTGCATGCCCAGGTATGAAAAATTGAGTTGGTCGGTAGGCAATACGTCAATGGAAAAGGTCCCGTCCACATCGGTTACAACACCGCGGGTACTCCCTACGACAATGATGTTTACGCCCGGTAAAGGATCGTTGAGTTCGTCCGTAACAATCCCTTTGACCGTAACTTTTTGTTGGGTCACTGATTGAGTCGATGAAAG
>JAITTA010000160.1 GCA_031287395.1 Dysgonamonadaceae bacterium
CGACTACCCTGGCAATGGTTTCCCTGGCTGAAGTACGTCCTCCGCCGCGATGATCGCGGAGACCGTATTTCATAGTATAAGTATAATCTGCATGCGACGGGCGGAAAACATCCTTCAGGTTATCATAATCGTTGGAATGCTGGTTGTTGTTCCTGATAACGAATCCGATAGGAGTTCCGGTCGTTTTACCTTCGTAAACACCGGAAAGAAACTCTACTTTATCGTCTTCCTTACGGGGGGTCGTAATCGCTGATTGTCCGGGTTTACGGCGATCCAATTCATTTTGAATGAATTCGATATCCAATCCGATGCCCGAAGGGCAACCGTCAATAACACCACCAACCATTGGCCCGTGAGATTCTCCGAAAGAGGTTAACCTGAAAATATTTCCAAAAGAATTCATGCGAATTAATATTGATAGGTTTACTATTCGCAATCTTCACAGTTGCAACCACCATTACAACCACCTCCGCAACCGGAAGTGAATGATGCGATTTCTTCATTGGTAGGCTCATGTACATCCAGGATTTCTCCTTCAAAGTGCAATATTTCTCCTGCCAGGGGGTGGTTGAAATCCATGAGAACGGTATTGTCCGAAATTTCTAATACAGCTCCCATCAATTGGTTACCATCTGAATCTATCATTGGCAACATTTGACCTTCCGAAACACGTTCATTGTCGAATTTACCATCTATTTCGAAAATATTTTTTGGAAGTTCGACTACACGTCCTTCTTCGTATTCACCGTAGGCCTCTTCCGGTTTGAGAATGAATGAAAACTTATTTCCTGTTTCGAGTCCGTATATATTTTTTTCGAAAGAATCCAACATCATCCCCATACCATAAATAAAACTTAAAGGTTGTTCTTCCGTTGCTTTTTCCATCAGTTCTCTTTCATTTCCTTCTCCAACGTTAAGGTCGTAACAGAGTGATACAAATTTGTTGTTTGAAATTTTCATTGTATTTGTTTTTATAAATAATCTACAAATTTACGTAGAAAAATTAAGTTCTGCAAACGTGAAAAAATGTTAGAGAAAAGATACCCTATTTGTAGTATTTTAATGTATATTGCTTCCCCTTACCTTTGTTGCCGAGAAAAATAGTCTAAAACAGGCGTAAAGTTAAAAATCATTTTTTAGTAAATTATTCAATTATGAACAAAAAAGGATGTTTTTTGTTAGGGTGCTTGCTATCCTTTTTAGCCGCCCATGCGCAGAATTATGAGGTGTCGGGAAAGGTTGCTTCCGGAAGCGAAACATTGGCCGGAGTAACCGTAGTCGTAAAAGGAAAAACCGGGTTGGGAACAACTACGAATATTGATGGAGTTTATCGAATGTCGGTTAGTAGCAATGATACATTGATGTTTTCTTACCTGGGGTTTCAATCGGTGAACGAGCCTGTCAATAGTAGGAAAATCATCGATGTTGTATTAAAAGAATCGAGAGATACTAATCTGGATGAAGTTCTGATAACAGTAGCTTATGGTGTCGTGAAAAAATCGACTTTCACCGGTTCTACAGGATATATACCAGGGAATCACATTGAAAAATCACAAGTAAGTAATATTTCTAAAGCCTTGGAGGGAACTGTTGCAGGATTGCAGTCTTTTTCCCAATCGGGTCAACCCGGTTCGGATGCTACAATCCGCATACGAGGTATCGGATCGGTAAATGCATCCAATAATCCTCTTTATGTGGTGGATGGCGCTCCGTATGACGGTAATTTATCTTCTTTGTCCTCTTCGGATATAGAGTCTGTATCTGTTCTTAAGGATGCGGCTTCGGCTGCGTTGTATGGTTCCCGTGCGGGTAATGGAGTGATTATTATTACTACAAAATCGGGTAAACAGAATACTTCTCCTACGGTAGAATTAACTTCCAAATTCGGATTTTCGAGCCGTGCGCAACGCGATTATGATCAGTTGACCACTGATCAATATTTTGAACTTTATTGGGAAGCGGTACGGAACAATCGTCTCGATAATGGCCTTGACGCTCAGGCTGCAGCAGCGTATGCTTCTGAAAATATAGTCAGGCAGTTGGGTATCAATCCATACGGTACGGCCAATCCCGAACCGGTGGGTCATGACGGTAAACTGAAAGCCGGTCTTCATCCTTTGTGGGATGATAACTGGACAGATGCGCTTTCTCAGGATGCCCATTACACGGATATCAATGCGCAGGTAAGCGGGGGAGGTAATAATTCCGGTTATTTTATTTCATTAGGATATCTGAACGATCAGGGAGCAGCGATTGAATCCGGTTTTAAGCGGTATACGCTTCGGTTTAATTTGGTTTCCGATATCCGGAAATGGTTGAAAGTCGGCTTGAATGCTTCGGGAACGTATTCTTTACAGGATTATCCGAAACAGGACGATTCGAATACAATAAACGTTTTTCTTGCAGCTCGTTCTCTGCCTTCTTTTTATCCGGTTTATGAACGTAATCCGGAAACCGGAGAGTATCTGTCGGACCCGGTTACGGGAGAACGTATTTTTGATTATGGAAGATACCGGCCGGGATCTTTCGGTAATCAGAATCTATTGGGTTCCATGCCTCACGATATTCACCAAATTAAACGGGATGCCGCTTCAATCCGTGGATATGTTCAGATAGAGCCGCTTCGGGATCTTACGTTTAAAACCTCACTTAATATTGACTACAATAGTCGTTTCGGACACGATTATGCGAATCCGCTTTACGGAGAAGATGCCGAATATGGAGGATATGTGTCTAAATCCAATTCCCGTACGGTTGGTTTGACTTTCAACAATTTGGTCAATTACACTAAAAAAATAAATGATATACATAATATTCATATACTTGCAGGTCAGGAATATTATGAATACAATGTCGCTTCTTTTGACGGGTTACGCGAACAAATAATCATGGATGGTTTTTATGAACCGGCTGCCGCGTCTCGCCTGAGCAGTTTCTCCGGAAGTAGCGATCAATATAAGTTATTGAGTTTCCTGAGTAGCGCTGAGTATTCGTACAATAACAAATATTTCTTGTCGGCCTCTGTCCGTGCAGACGGATCTTCCCGTTTTCATCCGGATAAAAGATGGGGTACGTTTTACTCGGCAGGTGCATCGTGGAGAATCATAGAAGAGTCGTTTCTGGCAAATATAAAGGAAAACGGACTGTCAAATCTTTCTCTGAAGGCAAGTTATGGAGCTCAGGGAAACGATAATATCGGTTACTATGCTTATCAGGCGCTTTATTCTATATATAACAACCTGGGAGAATCGGGACTCCGGCCTTCCCGTCTGGCAACTCCCGATTTGACCTGGGAGACCAATTTAAATGCTAATATAGGCCTTGATTTCGGTTTTTTCAAGAATCGTTTGAACGGTACATTGGAATATTTTGAAAGGAACTCAAAAAATCTCCTTTTCAGTAAGTCATTGGTTCCGTCTTCCGGTTTTTCTTCCACAAGTGAAAATATCGGAGCGATTAAAAACTACGGTTGGGAATTGACCCTTAACGGAACTCCGGTTTCGACCGAAGATTGGAAATGGAAATTGTCGCTGAATACGACAACGTATAAAAACAAAATCGTTGATCTTCCTTCCGAAGTGATGTGGAGCGGACAGAAAAAATGGGTCAAAGGGGGGTCTTTATACGATTTTTATGTCGTGGAATGGGCTGGAGTAAATCCGGAAAATGGAAAGCCGCAGTGGTACCGGTATGACAGCAATGGAGAAAAAATAAAGACGGAAACCTACGCTTCCGTGACGACGAATGACAAAGTAAAAATCGGTTCTTCCCTGCCTGATTTTTCGGGTGGTTTTCAATCGGATCTTTCCTATAAGGGATTCGAGTTGTCGGCTCAGTTTTCGTATATATTGGGAGGAAAAATCTACAACCGGGACAAGCAAACCATACAACATTTGGGGAATTCTCCGGGTAGAGCCTGGAGTGCCGATGTCCTGAACCGGTGGACGTCTGAAAATCCGAATACGGATATACCCCGTTTGACAACTGTACAAAGCAGTTCCTGGACAAGCGAATCCAGCTATTTTTTAGTTGACCGTTCTTATTTGCGGCTTAAAACTGTGACGCTTTCATATAATTTACCGCAACATTGGTTAAAAACGTTGACTTTGAAAAATGCTAATGTTTTTGTTCAGGCGGAAAATTTTCTTACAATTACAAAAGAGCAAGGTATAGACCCGGAGCAAACATTCGATGGAACTACTTACTGGAGATATCCTGCTATGAAAACCATATCGTTCGGATTTAATGTGAAACTTTAAAAAAGAAAAACAATGAGAAAGATTAATTATATCATAACGGGGCTTGTTTCCCTGTTTTTTACAGCCTGTGATTTGACAACCATCCCAACTACATCTGTTGATGCAGCTTCTGTATTTAATACGACAGTTGATGCTGAAAAAGTTATTAACGGTTCTTGGAGGTACTTGATAGAAACGTTTAATACTTATGCAAATCCGGGTTACGGCGCTTTTCTCCGTGCAGGAGATGCTATGGGTTCGGATGTCGTATTGAATGATAAATACGGTTTTAATACGCATAACCAGTTTACGGCTATATTTGGTAAAGGAGGAACTAACACTCTGAGTTGGACATTGTCTTATACAACAATCAATAGTATGAACGGTATAATCAAGTATGTTGACGGGGCAACCGGCACTCAGGAAGATAAAGACAGGATCAAAGGACAGGCTTATGCATTGCGTGGTTTTATCTATCTGCATCTGGCATCGAATTATTCGTTTGCAATTGATAAAGATCCGGATGCTGTATGCGCTCCTATTTACACCGAACCTTCGGATGCTTCTACCCAGGGACAATCGGCGGCAAGTGTGAGTGAGGTGTTTGCACAGGCTATCAAAGATCTGGAGGAAGCGTTAAAACTTATTCCTGAAAATTATGCACGTCCTTCAAAACATAAAATAGATAATCAGGTGGTATTGGGTTTATTATCTAGGGCGACGCTCTATGCACGGGATTGGCAGAAAGCAAAAAATTATTCCGATCAATTGCTGGCTAAAAATAATTATTTAATGAGCGAAAGTGAATACAAATCGGGGTTCAACAGTGTCGATAACAGAGAGTGGATATGGGGGCATCCCCAGCCTGCCGATCAGAGTAGCGCTTCTTATCAATTTCATTATCTGGATGTAACAAGCACGACCAGTTATTATTTCAGCTTCAATGCCGACCCTTATTTCCGCGATCTTTTCAATGATGGCGACTATCGGAAAGAGTTGATTTACTGGGCTTCGGATCCGGGACTTAATCCGGCTAACGCTCCATACCTGTGGATGCGTTATGCTAAATTCAAATTTAAAAGTGATCTGACAGCCGATATTGTTTTGTTGCGTACTTCCGAAATTTATTTGATCAATGCCGAAGCAAAAGCGCACTTAAATGATCCGGATGCAATAAATAAGTTGAATGAATTGAAATCGGCCCGCAAAGCTCAAACTGTATCCGGACTTTCCGGACAAGACCTGATTGAGGCCATTTGGCTGGAACGGCGGAAAGAATTGTTTGGCGAAGGATTTAGCCTGGTCGATATTATCCGTAATCAACGGTCTGTAGTTCGACGGGATTATCCTCAAACTCCTAAAATCGATTATCCTTATAAGGATGCGAACGGAGTTGAAAAAACAGTGGCTATCACACCTCAGGGACACCGTTATCTGACTTTTCCCGATAAAAGTAATTTTACTGCCAATAGTAAATATTATTTATTCCGGATTCCGGATTCGGAGGAATTAGCAAACGAAAATTTGTACGCGAAGCATCCTAAATTAGGAATTTATGATTAAAAAAAATTACAGGGAGCGGATTAAAGGGTCTTTCTTTTTAATCCGCTCTCTGTACTCTTTTACTTAATTCTATAAGAAATTGACAATGAAAGCGTTGGCCATAATTTCAGGAAATCGCTTGAAACCGGCAAATCGAATTCTTCTTCCAGAATTTTTAATCCGTCTATAATTTCCTTACCATGTTCGCCATCATAGTATATGGTATAATTTCCATGGTATGTGACTCCCAGATCGAAGCGGAAACTCACCCGGCTTTTGGAAATAGTTCTCCCTAAACCGATACCAAAATAGGGTTTGAAAGTATCGCCCATTTTCAAACTGGTGTCAAATTTCTCATTTACGGGAACAATGATGTGATCGTCCCAGACAAAAGCATCTTTAGCAAAGCCTTTGACGGATATTTTGTTGTTTCCGATATAGGCTCCTACCGTAAAACAGAAAATTCCTGATTTGACCGGGTAAAAATCAAATAAAATATTGGCATTTGGAAACTTAAATTTACTGTCATAAAAATGGCCGTCAACAGAATATTCTCCATCAGGACTATTGGCTTCAAAATCGATATTCTCCTTGTAATCGTATGACATGTAATTGAAACCGATACGGGTTTTTAACCGGGGTAATAAAGAAGCGTGTAAATCGATACCCGGACCGTATGTTCCGGCTTTAATAGCAACCCCAAACCTTTTCATAAATCCGTCTTCATAAGGTTTAGACATTTCCTGTGCAGTCAACAGGAATGAACTCATAATGAATAATGAGATCGCGATGACAATGAATTTTGTTTTCATTTTTTTGTTAGTTTAGTTGAAATTGTTAATAATTAATGGGTTGAATAAATAATAGTTCCTTTTAATTTGACTTTTTTATTATCGGAAAGATAACGGACGACATCAATAACGGATTTTTCGTCGAATTCAAGTCTGCTGATGATATCTTCTATTGATAGATGCCCTGTGATTGTTATTAAATTCAGTATTTCTTTACTGATTTTATCAAAATCGATGCTGTTCGGCTCTTTTTTCTTTGCGGCAATACAAACATCGCATTGACCGCAATTATTTGACTTTTTCTCTCCGAAATATTCCAGTAGAAGTCTGCTTCGGCAGAAACGATCGGCATCGGCATAATTGATTACGGATTCGATCCGTGATTTCAGCCTGTTTTTCCGGTCTTCATATACTGCCTGAGGAATCGACAAATATTTCCGGTCTTCCCGGTTCTGACTATAAGTAATAGTCGGAGAGGCCTGAGCCGGGATATAATGGATGATATGTTGGCTTGAAAGCATTTTCAGGATATCATAAACCTGGTGATGGGAAAGTCCGGTGCGCGATGCTAATTGGTCTTCCTTGATGTAAACATACTCCGAAAAAAGTCCGGTGTAAGAACGCAACAATACCCTGATTAAATTTTCTACGGTTTCGTTGAATGTTGAATATTTATACATTTCATCCCTGGCAATAGTAAAAATAACCCGGGATTGTTTTTCCGTTTCTTCCAGGTATTCTATATATCCCGATAATTCGAGCAATTTCAGGGCCTGGCGGGCCTGGCTGAAACTAAATTTGAATACCGTGCAAAAATGTTCCGGATTGAAATTGTGAGTTGTTTGAAACCCGGAGTTGATGCCTATTTGAAAATAAAAAGCCAGTTTTTCATAAATGTCTTTGATTGTTTCTCTCGGAGGAAACTCGTCTTCGACCCGTTTTTTCAATTTTCCCCCGTCTTTTTCCGAGTATAGGGCAATGGCATACGCTTTCTGCTCATCACGTCCTGCTCGTCCTGCCTCCTGAAAATATTCTTCCAGTGAACCGGGGAGTTCGTAATGGATCACAACCCGGACATCCGGTTTGTCGATTCCCATACCAAAGGCATTGGTACATACCATAATCCGGCATTCGCCCGATTTCCACCGGTTTTGTTTCTCGATTTTCTCATCGGGATTAAGTCCTGCATGAAAGAAATCGGCATTGATTCCTTGGTTGATTAATTCGGTTGCAATTTCTTTCGTGTATTTCCGGCTTCGTACATACACCAGCCCGGTACCGGGGATTTTTTTCAATATCCGGATGATTTCCGGGATTTTATCTTCTGTTTTTCGTATGATGTATGCGATATTTTCCCGTTTGAAGCTTTTACAGAAAACATTTTTCTGCTTGAAATGCAACTTGTTCTGAATATCATCCACGACTTCAGGGGTCGCTGTCGCCGTAAGAGCCAGTACCGGAATTTCGGGTAAATGTTCCCGGAGGTCGGCTATGCGGAGATAAGACGGACGGAAGTCGTATCCCCATTGAGAAATACAATGGGATTCGTCGATTACCAGCATGCATACTTTCATGTACTGTAATTTGGTCAGAAACAATTCGGTAGCGAGTCTTTCCGGAGAAACATATAAAAATTTGTAATTTCCGAAGATGCAATTTTCAAGTGCGATGATCATTTCCTGTCGGCTCATTCCCGAATAAACGGCTGTGGCTTTTATTCCCCGGTGTTTCAGGTTGTCCACTTGATCCTTCATCAAGGCAATAAGAGGTGTTACTACAATACAAATACCATCCATTATCATGGCCGGTACCTGGAATGTCAGGGATTTACCACCACCTGTTGGCATCAAACCCAGGGTATCTTTTCCCTCATAAACGGATGAAATAATTTCTTCCTGAAGGGAGCGAAAACGGTCGTAGCCCCAGTATTGTTTTAAAACCTGATGAAAA
>JAITTA010000280.1 GCA_031287395.1 Dysgonamonadaceae bacterium
ACCAGTCAGGAGGTGTACGACGCATTAGACAAAATTCGTCATCGCGGTGGTATCGCCGGCAGTGTCGTTACCCGTACGGATTTAACCACGAAGGAGGCCTGGCGTAACTTTATCCGGAAGGAACGAACCGTCGAACTTGCTTTTGAAGAACATCGTTTTTGGGATGTGCGCCGTTGGATGATTGACCCGGCTACCATGATCGACATTCAGGCTCAGGTGCCTGTTTGGCAGGCGGATGGTACGGTCAGGTACGAAATTCGAACCATTCAGAGACGTGTATTCGAAACTAAAATGTATCGCATGCCGATACCGGAACAACAGATATATACCAACCCGAATCTACTACAGAACCCCGGTTGGAATTACAGTCCCGAGTCGGCCGAATAAAATTGAAAGTAAAGATGAAGAAGGCTCACTGGGTGTTAATTGCATTTTTATCAATATTTTCCGCTTTCTGTGGTAATGAGGAAAATAAGACGGTATGGGGAGTGGGATCCATGCATTTGGGCCCTGTACGGAAAAATCCGGTTTCTTTGGAGGAAATGCTGAACGATAAAAATATCCTGTTATTAAAACAATTTTACAGGATAGGGGGTGAAAATCTACCCGCTACGCCGGTAGAATGTAAAATTACTCATACAGCCGATACTCTTTACGTCATGTTTTGTTGTAAAGAGGACAATATGGATTTTCTTACCGTTAGCCACAACGAAGACTGGTTCTCATTGTTAGGTTCTCCGGTGGAACAGGATGCCGCTTTTCCGGATAAAGTCGATCTGTTTCTATCTCCTGAAATGTCAAATTCATCCTATTACCACTTCGCGGCAACTATCGATGGGCAGGTATTCGGCAGTAAATGCAACGATCGCCAGGAGTTGCAGGATGCCGACGGATCAGTACCGAAACGTCGGAATGAAAAAGTAGATGGTTTCAGGACTATTGTTGTCAAAAGGAGAGAAAAAAGCGAATGGATTGTCCTGATGTCTATCCCCTGGAAAACGATAGGTGGAAAACCGGCGTATTTTGGGTTAACTCCGGTAAGAACCCGTTGGCGTAATTCTGAAGTCAGCAGTCCGGTGGCGTTGAGTTTTTCCGACAGGCCTGTGGCGACAGATCTTTTTATCGAAACACATTTCGGAAGTAAGCCGCGCATTGATGTAGTAAATAGAACATTATGCCGGTTGCCGTCCGGAATATTACGCTGGCAAAGGCCTGGCTTGCTTACTTATCCGGATATGAAAACGAAAACAGAAATCTGGGAGTTACAGAAATCATTACATCAACCGACTACCGGTAGGAATTTACCCGGGCGATTGACTCTGATTCGGAATTGGGTCAACCTGATGGAACTGGAAGGATTTAACTTTGGAAGTACCCGAGGTTCTCTTCCTGAGGAGGATCTGTATTTGTCGCAAGTGAGAACGAATGTCAATAGGGAATTATTGAAAAATAGTATTGATAATGCTTGTCGGTTGATAGATGATTACTTGAAAAAACTGGACGTGGTATCCAGGACGTGGTTTGCAGACGGTTCGCCAGGGAATATCCTTTTACAGGAATGGACTCCCCTGGAAGGAATATCCGGGATAAGGGCAAACGATAGTGTAGTTATAATGCAATGCAAAGCCGGAGGACATATTGTTAATCTGTACCTTTCCATGCCCGGATTGGATGGGATACGATTGTATTCGGATCAACAGGGATTCTTCAAAACCGGAATTCTTCGTAATTTACATCCTGTCAAAACCGGAAAACCGGATGTATATTCTTTCCTGGATAACGGGCGTCGTGTAACTGTCAACAAGAATCCTTTTGAAATTTTGTTTTTCGATGTTTCAGGAAAGTTGAAGCTGAAAATTGACGGGAGACATATTGCTTTCAGGTTTTCAGAGAGTGGTAAAATTTTAGCTGTCGACCTCCGGCATCCTGTGGAAAAAGACGAAGTCATTTTCGGATTTGGAGAAAAATTCGACCAATTCAATCAAAACGGAAACGTATTGACTCTTTGGGGTATGGACGACTGGTTGGGATTAACTACCGGATTACAGAATCAGAGTTACAAACCTGTCCCTGTTTACCACAGCTCTAAAGGATACATGATGTTTGTCAATTCTTCGTATCGGTTGCGTGCCGATATCGGCAAGTCCGTACCCGGGTGGTTACGTTTGAGCCAGCACGGTGATGTGTTTGATTATTATATTTGGACCTGTGGCCCGGAAGAGGCTTTACGGTCATATACCGATCTCACGGGAAAGCCTGTGTTGCCTCCCAAATGGGCGTTCGAGCCTTGGATGGGGCGCACTGGCCGCGGGTGGCGGGCTACCCGGTTGAGTCCCGTTGATGAAAAGATTCGCGTTATTCGCCGGTTTGAGGAGTTGGATATACCGCACTCCGCTATTTATGCGGAAGGAGTCGGCGCCGATTCTCCGGAATTGTATGCTTTTGCCGCTCCGCGTAATATCCGGGTGCTTTCATGGTTTTATCCTGCTATTCCTGCGAAAAAACAACAGGAATTGATGTCTGAAACAAATATGGACGAACTTCCTGTTTTACGTGTGGACAATCCGGAAAAACTTGCTTCGCGTGAGATTGATTATGTCGATTTTACGCATCCTGACGCCGGAGAGTTGTCGAAAAGATGGTGGAAATCCCGTTTGGATTTGGGTGTTGCAGGCAGCATGGTCGATTTTGGTGACCGGGTACCTGAAGATGCCGTATTTTACAATGGAAAAAAGGGGGATGAAATGCATAATTTTTATGCGTACGACTATCACCGGACTTATGCCGAAACTTTTTTTGAGAGGAGAGGGGATGACTTTATTCTTTTTGGTCGTCCGGCAGCGCCGGGTACGCAGAAATGGGTAGCGCAGTTTTCGGGCGACTTACGTTCTAATTACAAGGGATTACAGGGCGGATTGAACGGGATGTTGAATTTGTGTTCCGGAGGATTTTCCACGTGGGGAAGCGATTTGGGCGGTTTCAGGGCCTGGCCGGAACCTGAAGTCTATATGCGATGGACACA
Organism: Dysgonamonadaceae bacterium; assembly: GCA_031287395.1. GTDB lineage: Bacteria > Bacteroidota > Bacteroidia > Bacteroidales > Azobacteroidaceae > BNXB01. The sequence continues at coordinate 3,023 of JAITTA010000280.1, forward strand.
GTTTGC
>JAITTA010000329.1 GCA_031287395.1 Dysgonamonadaceae bacterium
GGGTCATCAATTCTTCTTATATCAAACTCAAATCCATAGACATCGGTTATTCATTCAAACCCGAATGGATCAAAAAAGCAGGAATGAGCGATCTGCGTATAAATGCCAACTTCTATAACGTATGGACCATTTTCTCAAAAGCATCCAAGGATTTCGATCCGGAAGCCCAGGATTATTCGGCATACCCTCAACAATTTATTTCAACGATAGGATTAACCGCAACTTTCTAAATTCTAATAAACAATGAAAAAAATATATTTAACATTATTGATAAGCATCATCGTATTAATATTCAATGCATGTGATGATTTTATAGAAATCACGCCCAACGACAGAATTGCCGACAGTGGCGTGTGGGATAACCCGACAACCATTAAATTCTATATCAACGATGTATATCACAGTATCAACGGACCGCTTTACATCTGGTCGAGCCGGAATAGCCGCGACAATATCGGGGGCGCTCCCGCTATATTCGACAACTTCATGACTGGGGACCTCTGGTACAATTCGGGTAATTTATACACCTATTCTCAATGGAATAAATCAACCGGTCTGGGTGCGCTTATCCGCTGGACGGACTGCTACACCAATATCCGTAAAATCAACAACGCCATACAGGAACTCAATGCTACAACCGTTTTACCTAAAGAATACAAGGAACGCTATTTAGGCGATATGCATTTCTGGCGTGCCATGCTTTATTTTGAACTTTTCCGCTTCTACGGTAAAGTGCCCATCATCGACCATCCGCAAAACAGGCACGAAGAAGAAATTTTCAATCCCCGTAACAATGAAACGGAAGTGGTCGATTTCTTTATTCAAGATTTCGAAAAAGCAATTGCATACCTGCCGAAAGATATCCCGGCAGACGAACTCGGACGCGCCACAAAAGGAGCTGCCGTTGGAATGTTATCCACTGCATACCTTTATCTGGCCGGCGTAATGGAAGATATCATCGGCTCCGAAGCCCGGGAATATTATAAAAAAGCCTATGAAACGGCGGATATCCTGATAAGCGGCGACCTGAAAGGAAAATACGGTCTTTTTGGGAAAAATGCGACAGATAAGGGACAGGCATACCACGATTTATTCATGGCCGCCAATGAATACAACGAAGAGGTGATTTTCGACATCCAATTTACCGACGATGGAATCGGTGTCAGCGGAAACGACCGCCGCGGACACGACCTGATGGGAGTATCCCACCCCGGAAGCTACGGACAAAACACAGACGGTTCTTATGGTGGCTGGGGACGTAATACTCCGACTCAAAACATGGTAGATGAATTCCGGATGGCCGACGGTTCCCGCTTCGACTGGAATAACCCGGAACATGCGGCCAATCCGTATAAAAACCGTGAACCCCGCTTCTATGCATCGATCCTTTACACCGGATCTCCCTGGAGAGACGATGTTATCTACGCGTCAACCAACAAACCCAATTCCGCAGGAACCGGTTTGGTAGATAATGCAACCATGAAAAGAGGGACAAACTCCTATACCATGACCGGATATTATTTGAAAAAACTGATCGATCCGACCAAAAGAGGAGGAACACCAAACAGGTATGCCCCTTTCGAAGGCGCCGATCAAAACTTGATCGTATTGCGATATGCGGAAATATTACTTACATACGCCGAAGCTAAAAACGAATATTCCGGTCCGGACCAACGGGTTTATGATGCTTTGAATGCGGTTCGAAACAGAGGCGGACTACCCAATATTTCCGATCTCGGACAAGCCGCACTCCGGGAATCGATCCGGGAAGAACGGCACATCGAACTCTGCTTCGAAAATAAACGCTATTTCGATATCATGCGCTGGAGAAAAGGCCCTGAAATCATCGGAAAAGACGTATACGGCATCGATGTTACCTATACAATGGAAAACGGAACCCCGACGCCTCATTTCACAAAAGTATTACTCACTACCAAGTCTTTCGAAAGCCCGAAAAACTACCTGATGCCGGTTCCGGACGCCGTAACCGGACGAAATCCCAATCTTCTCCCGAATAATACCGGATGGTAATCAAAAATAATTAACTTAAAAAATGTTAAAAACATGAAACGTATATCTTATTTAGTATTATTATTTACTGTATTTGTATTTTTCGGATGCAGTGAAACAGTAAATATTGAAATTCCTGAAAACTACGAAAAGGCAAATATAACCGGGATAACCGTTTATAACACCTCCGGAACCTCCATCTCTTCAAAGGTCACAATCACCGATTCGGCTCAGGAAGTAGTCGTTGTTCTCGGAACAAGCTACGACCTGACAAAACTGAAAGTAAGCCTGACCGTATCGCCCGGATCAACGGTGATACAACCTTTAGGTACAGGATATCTCGATTTTTCGAATCCCAGAACAGTGACAATCGTTTCCCCGGGGGGAAGTGTAAAAAACGAATGGAACATTCAAATTAAAAATCCGTAAATAAAACTTCTTAATAATTACTATATTATGATTCGAATTTTTAAAAACACCTTGTTCCTGATTACTCTTTTTTGTATATCCGCATGTGCCAATAACGACAATGTCCTGAAAAATCACGGGATTGTAAATGACGGTAAAACCCTGAATACAAAAGCGCTGCAGGAAGCTATCGATCAATGTTCTAAAAACGGGGGAGGCATCGTATCCCTTCCTGAAGGAAAGTACCTGACGGGAACTATCATCCTGAAAAAACAGGTAACCCTCAACCTGGAAAAAGGCGCCGTTATTCTCGGTAGCCGGGATATCGCCGATTATCCCGATAAAGGAAGAAGGAAAGCGCTGATTTTTGCCGAAAATGCGGAAAACATAGCCATTACCGGAGAAGGTGAAATAAACGGTAACGGCGACGCTTTTGCCCGTGAAAATAATGCGCCCAATCGTCCAACGCTGGTCCTGTTTCTCGATTGTGGAAATGTCAATGTAAACGGGATTAGGATGAGCAATTCCGGATTCTGGACATTCCGGTTTGTCCGGTGCGACAAGGTAAACATTCATCATGTGAATGTAGAAGGACACGCCAATTGGAATAATGACGGTTTCGACATTGAAAGCAAAAATGTAACGATCTCCGATTGCGTACTGGACACCGACGATGATGCTATTTGCCTGAAAAGTGAGGATCCCGATTATGTAGTGGAAAATGTCACCGTGATGAATTGCAAGCTGGCTTCCAACTGCAATTTCATAAAATTCGGGACAGCCAGCGCCGGAGGTTTCCGTAATGTCAATATTTCCAATTGCACCTTGTACAAATGCAGTAAATCGATTTTCCGGTTCTGGGAACAAAAAGTTCCGGGAGTCGCCAACCCCATTACAGGAATAGCCGGTATTGCACTTGAAGTGGTGGATGGAGGTTTTATGGAAAATGTTACCA
>JAITTA010000018.1 GCA_031287395.1 Dysgonamonadaceae bacterium
TATTATTACAAGAGAGTTTACCTGGGATGTGTCCGTGCGGTTGATTATATCTTTACCATGCCTGAATTCGACGGTAAAAATATTGTCGTCACCGGAGGGAGTCAAGGTGGGGCATTGTCTATCGTAACAGCAGGTTTGGATCCGAGAATCAAGGGATTGGCGGCTTTTTATCCGGCATTGGCCGACCTTACAGGCTATGTCAACGGACGGGCCGGAGGATGGCCTCACATGTTCCGTAACGCCGATAAAAAAGATCCGCTTACGGCCCGGAAAATTGAAAATTCCAAATACTACGACGTAGTCAATTTTGCACGTCAAATCAAAGTCCCCGGATTTTACTCTTTCGGGTATAATGACATGGTTTGTCCTCCGACTTCCATGTACTCGGCATATAACGTAATTACAGTCCCAAAAGAATTACTCCTGGTGGAGGAAACAGCCCACTGGACTTATCCCGAACAATGGGACAATGCCTGGAAATGGATAGTTGAAAAGTTAAAGTAATTATACTCCCTCTCAAAAATAGCTCACAAATTTGGTTCTTCCATTTTTGTGAGCTATTTTTGTATGGTTAACTTTTATATTGAATGGCATGGATATTACACTCAGTAAGGTTTTGCCGGATTATCCCTGTTTTGTTGAAGAGGTTCGTCGTGCACCCTCCCGAGGGTTCTGTCTTTCGCCCGAACAAACAAAAACCGCCTTGAAAAATGCATTGCGTTACATTCCTGCAGAATTACACTCCATCCTTGCTCCCGAATTTTTCAAAGAATTGAAAACATACGGACGCATTTACGGTTATCGTTACCGTCCGGAAGGAGATATACAACCCAAACCAATCGACGAATACAAAGGAAACTGTATAGAAGGGAAAGCTTTCCAGGTAATGATAGACAATAACCTTTGCTTTGATATCGCTTTATATCCCTACGAATTAGTTACATACGGAGAAACAGGCCAGGTTTGCCAGAATTGGATGCAGTACCGGCTTATCAAACGATACCTGGAGCAAATGACCGATGAACAGACTTTAGTCGTGGAATCGGGACACCCGTTAGGTTTGTTCGGGTCTAAACCCGATGCTCCCCGGATAATCATCACGAATTCCATGATGGTAGGAATGTTCGATAATTTAAATGATTGGGAAATTGCTGCGGAAATGGGGGTGGCTAATTACGGTCAGATGACAGCCGGAGGATGGATGTATATTGGCCCACAAGGTATTGTTCATGGTACTTTCAACACCTTGTTGAATGCAGGAAGAATGAAACTGGGTATTCCGGCAGAAAAAGATCTCCGGGGACATTTATTCGTTTCTTCCGGTTTGGGAGGAATGAGCGGAGCTCAACCCAAAGCGGCAGAAATAGCCGGGGCGGTCGCTCTCATCGCCGAAGTGGATTACTCCCGTATCCGGACACGGTATACACAAGGATGGGTAAAACACATAACCTCAGATTTGAAAGAAGCGTTCAAATTAGCCGATCAAGCTTTAAAAAACGAAGCGCCCTGTTCTATTGCATACCATGGAAATGTGATCGAGTTATTGGAATTTGCCGAAAAAAACCATATTTCCATCGAGCTATTATCGGATCAGACATCATGCCATGCTGTTTATGAAGGTGGATACTGTCCTGCAGGTATCTCATTCGAAGAACGTACACGCTTGCTCAACGAAGATCGCAACCAGTTCAGGCAGTTAATCGATAAATCCCTGAAACGTCATTTCGAAGTTATTTGTAAATTAGTTGCACGGGGAACTTATTTTTTCGATTACGGCAATTCGTTTATGAAAGCGATATATGATTCGGGAGTAAAAGCCATTTCCAAAAACGGGAAAGATGAAAAAGACGGTTTTATCTGGCCGTCCTATGTGGAAGATATCATGGGCCCCGAACTTTTCGATTACGGTTATGGACCTTTCCGTTGGATATGCTTGAGCGGAAAACACGAAGACCTGATCAAAACCGACCATGCGGCGATGGAATGTATCAACCCCGAACATTGCAGCCAGGACCGGGATAACTACAACTGGATACGGGATGCTGAAAAAAATCAGCTGGTTGTGGGTACTCAGGCCCGTATTCTGTACCAGGACGCTTTAGGAAGAATGAATATTGCCTTACGATTCAATGAAATGGTACGGAACGGCAAAATCGGCCCCATCATGCTCGGCCGGGATCACCACGATGTGAGCGGAACCGATTCTCCTTTCCGGGAAACAGCCAACATCAAAGACGGGAGCAATATTATGGCCGATATGGCTGTACAATGTTTTGCAGGAAATGCGGCCCGGGGCATGAGTCTGGTTGCCTTGCACAACGGAGGAGGCGTCGGTATTGGAAAATCCGTCAACGGGGGATTCGGTTTGGTCTGCGATGGAAGCAAGCGGGTCGATGAAATCATCCGTTCTGCCATGATATGGGATGTTATGGGTGGAGTTGCCCGCCGTTCCTGGGCCCGGAATCCTCACGCCATGACGACCTGTGAAGAATTCAATCAAAATCATAAAGACAGGTATCATATTACCATACCTTATATTGTTGAAGAAGAAATAGTTGAAAAACAAATTACTAATACATATGAATAAAATCATTGAATGTGTTCCTAATTTCAGCGAAGGACGCGATTTGGATAAAGTAGAAAAAATAGTAAATGCTTTCAGGGGCAAAGAAGGCGTTAAATTATTGGATTATAGCAACGACAAAGATCACAACCGAATGGTTGTAACCGTTACAGGAGAACCGCCGGCCGTAAAAAATGCCGTTCTGGAAGCTATCGGTATCGCTGTCGATATCATTGACCTGACCAAGCATAAAGGACAGCATCCCCGGATGGGAGCTGTCGATGTAGTACCATTCATTCCGGTGAAAAATATTACAATGGAAGAAGCCATCACCCTTTCCAAAGAGGTTGCTCAGGAAGCTGCCATACGTTACAATTTGCCTGTATTCCTCTATGAAAAGTCTGCTACGGCCTTTCATCGCGAAAATCTGGCATCGGTGAGAAAGGGAGAATTTGAAGGCCTTGCCGATAAGATGAAATTGCCGGAATGGCAATCCGATTTCGGACCGGAAGCGCCCCACCCGACCGCCGGCGCCGTAGCCATAGGAGCCCGCGCTTTTCTGATAGCATATAATGTGAATCTGAATACAACAAACCTGGAAATAGCAGATAAAATCGCTAAAAAAGTTCGCTTTCTGGGAGGCGGATTACGCTTTTGCAAAGCGATGGGAGTCGAATTGAAAGAGAAAAACATGGTACAGGTCTCCATGAACC
>JAITTA010000038.1 GCA_031287395.1 Dysgonamonadaceae bacterium
GAGACCCTGCCCAATAAAATTCGTAATATTTTAGGGATTATTCCGTCAGTCAAAATATCAAGTGAGAATGGAAAACAATATATATCGGTTGAAATTAATCCATACCATTATCCTATTAGCTATAACGGGAGATATTATATTCGCTCGGGAAGTACAACTCAGGAACTCAGTGGTAACGATCTAGGTAACTTTGTGTTACGGAGATATGGAAAAACGTGGGATAGTGTTCCCGAACCGCAGGTGAAAGCATCTCAATTAGATACCACTGCACTTCGAAAATTTCGTGAAAAGGCTCTTGCTTCCGAAAGGCTGGAGAAAGCCGATTTGGAAAACAGTAATGAAGCACTTCTTGATAACCTTATGTTGACTGAAGATGAGAATCTTACGCGTGCGGCCCTTCTGCTGTTCCATGACAATCCCGAAAAGTACGTATTCGGTGCATTTGTTAAAATCGGATATTTCAGTAATGATGTAGATTTGCGCTATCATGATGAAATACATGGTCCTTTGATAACTATGGCTGATAAAGTAATAGAGATTATTTATCAAAAATATTTTGAAGGAATTATCAGTTACGATGGACTACAACGGATAGAGGACTTTCCTGTGCCACGACCAGCAATGCGTGAGGCAATCCTGAACGCGATAGTACATCGCGAGTATACAACGGGGATTCCAATTCAAATCAAGATATTTAAAGATAAAGTTATCATATACAATGACGGCAGATTGCCAGAGAAGTGGACAATTCATGATTTGTTATCAACACACAGGTCGTGCCCGCATAATCCGAGAATTGCAAATACCTTTTTTCGTTCGGGCATGATTGAAACTTGGGGACGAGGAATTGAGCGGATAACAACAGCGTGTAAAGATGCGAGGAAACCAGAACCACTTTTTGAAGTAACGTCCTCAGAGATTAAGGTCACATTTTTTACCCCTTCGAGAGTCGGTTTAAACGTCGGTTTAAACGTCGGTTTAAATGAAATGCAAAAAAAAATAATAGGTTTGATGATTTCAAACCCTGAAATAACCGCAGATCAAATAGCAATCACAGTTAAAATCACAAAGCGTAGGGTAGAATCCAATATAAGCCAGCTGAAGAAGATAGGAGTTATTGAACGGGTTGGTGCACGAAAGAATGGGCAATGGTTTGTGAAACAACCATAACAGGTGAAAATGGTTTTAAGGCCAATCCACCATTTTTTGTTTTTTTCAAGTAACGGTTCAATATCGTTTAACTGGATGGAGCCCAAATTTCAATGTCTTCTGTAGCTGTGAATTTGTCTGCATCCACGATGTCTTCGAATGTAATTATCCCCTCGATTTTCCTGTCGGCTTTCTTGACTTTTGCATTCTTTTTCTTCTTGGTCTTCTGCTTCACTTCGGGGCAATTCACTGTAATTGTTTTCCCTGAGCCATTAAAGGCAATTTTCTTGTTCTCGGGGATTTCTTTTTCCACTGCCTTGAACTTTACGGAAAACCGTGATGGAGAAACATTATCTCAAATGATCCGTATGTAAAATGGTGTTTTTACCGTCTTCTCTTCTTTCACTTCTTCTTTTACTATTTTTACCACTTTCGTCTCTTTTTTTACCTCTTTTGTGTTTGTAGATGAAAGAAACGGAGTGACAAGCTTTTCTGTATCAATTGTTAGTGTTCTTTCTTTTCCTTCCCTGGACACATGTATGACACCATCGTCATGGCTTTCAGTCAGATATCCCTTCGGTACTTTTTTGAAGTGTATTTCGATATTCTGGATGGTTTCGCCGGAATTGGGGGAGAGGCCACCATCCTTCATTATCTTAGGTATGTCAGACAGGGTAGAGCCAAAGGTCTCGTTCTTCTCAAGGCTGACGCTAAAAGAGATGGTATCATCGTCAGAATTCAGCTTTTGAAAAATCAAAGCATTAACATTCCCAGAGAGTACAAGTGAAGATAAGAATAGGGTTAATGTAGCAAATAATCTTTTGTTGTTGCTTATAATCATATAGAGGTCCCTTTCTGAATAGTGTTTTGTGTTAATTTGGGTTGCAAAGACAGTGCAGAAATAATGTCATTAACACTCATATTATCTACATCAGGCAATTGCTTATGCCACTCATCTGTTTTTAATATCTCTGGAATATCCTCATCAAACATGCCTTCGTATCCTAATTTTTCTATTACATCGAACCACAAATCCCTTTTAGATTTCGGAAATTCTTCACCACACCACGGACAGTAATTCATCGAAATATAGGAGGGCCCTCCGTCTGGAACGATAATTCCATACTCATCATAACTTTTTGAATAGCATATCATTTTATCCTCTTCATCTGAAATTACGACATCAAACATCTTGCAGGTATGCATTTGATTTCTCTCCAATCTTAAAATTTCTCAACCAATAACGAGTTATCATATCCGTCTAAATCATCTGTCAAGAGTATCATCCCCTCGTTTTCACGAAACACATGGAATCTTATTTCCACAGTTCCTGGGGGCGAACAATCAAGGTTGTGAGAAGATATCCAAGTGAAAAAATTGTGATTGGGGTGTTCCTTTTGAAGTTTTTTCTTTAGCGTCTCTAGCAGTTTTAATGCTAGCGGTAACTGAGAAACATTTCCCACGTCAATATAATCACATATCCTTATTTCGTTTTGAAAGTTTTCAAATCCTGAATATAGTTGGAAAGTTTTTGAAATATGTTCCAGATCGAAAATATGATGGTCATACTCATCTTTTTCATCGCACAGGATGAAAGGTCCCACAGCTTTGATTTTAGAAAAGACTTTATCAGAGAATTCTTTCACTTTTTCATTCACTATCGGACTTTCAAGATCAGATATGGACATAGCAGCGAGTTCATCCTTCATTTGTTCATTCATAAAGATCACTCACATCACCTCTTCTCCGAGGTAGTATAGCGCCTTTTCAATAGCTTTCTGTATATGTGTTCCCTCCTTTCTGGAGATGTTGAATTTCTTCCTGGCCTACAACTTGGTACCTAGCATCTGGATTGATAAACACTTCATCCAAATCGCTCAACAACATCCTTTTTATTTCTCTCCCTTCAACGAACCATTTGTCAGCCATTTTCATATTACAAATGGTATTCCCAGCTTCGCCTACCGACAAACAAATTAAAGACATATATTCTGATTCTCCAACGAAAGGGAACATGATGTACTCTAGTCCTTCCTCAGAGTAAGAATGTCCGATCTTTTTCCCTGCTTCGGTTGGGAGAAGTTTAAACGCTGTTCCACGGTAAAATTTATCATCATCTTTTATGTCTTTGATTGGAATCCACATGCTCTATCTCTCCTCTACACTTCGATATCATGCAATCCGGCTGCATCTGGGAAGTCTGTTGGCTTAAAGTCAAAATCTACTTCTCCCAAATGCTTTCCCCTCTTATCAAACATTTCAAATCTGCCATGAGTTGTATCTACCGAATAATATTTTTGTTCCGCCGCTTCCCAATATATTTCGTGCCCGCCATTTCGTGCTGCCAAATCTCCACGTTTTGTCCATTGTTTCTTTGTTGCTATTTCTCTTGCTCTTGTTTTGATTGCAGCCACTCGTTCTGACGGAGAAAGATGAGAAATACTTTTTTCAAATTGTTCAGCCGTTAATTCTATATTTCCGAAGTCAGAACTACTCCCAGACCCCGATCCTGAGCCAGAACCTCCTCCACCGCCACCGCCGCCAGAATCTGCCAAATCAACGAAACCCTCAGCAGCCGATTTCCAGCGGTTGGCCATCAGCAGCGAGCTAGCAGCAGCTTTTGCCCCTGCCACACCTGCAAGTGCCAGACATTCATCTGTTACAAATGCCACGTCTTTCGCAAATGCACAAGCTCCACTGCCGCTTACCATATCTTTAAACCTTGGGTGGCTTGCTCAGCTTAAAATTTCTCGACTAAAACGGATTCATTATTTCTTTCATATAATGAGCATTCTTCCCCTACATCCGCAGTCGCTATGTTTTTTAGTTGTTCTCCTAAAATGCCCAAGGCACCCAATTCAGCAGTAACAAAATACCAACATCGGTGGTTACGTTCGTTGTTATCGGCGATTTCGATATCAACCTCGATATTCAAGTGCCCTAATGCGTCAACCTTCGAAATATTCATCGAAAATGCTGGCGTATATTTCCCATCTTTGTGTCCGAATTCTATATATAAATTCAGATCGTCCGTATTGGTGTATTTTGCAAGTTTTTCACCAGCATCTATTAGGGCAGGTACTTGTATGTAACAAGTTTGGTACGCGGTTGCAAATTTGGATACTGCAGATATTTTTATGTTTATGATATCTGCATCTTGCCACACTTTCTTAAATATTATGTTGTTCATATCTGTTCCCCTATGTGATGAATTTGAAGTCATCAAAAATTTTAGTTGCTTTGTTGTATACAAAATGTATAATTGTTTTGCTTCCATCGGAATGGGTAACTATTGATTGCATCTTAACCCACCCTTCAGAGTGGGGCCATCTAGCATCATTCATTTGAATTGGCACTTCTGTTGCATTTTGCAAAGGATTCGATTGCACTTGTTTCATTGCCAATTGCTCATTCAAAGTCTGTGGTTCAAATCTTCCCGCGCTTGACGAACTACTGTCAGACCCCGATCCTGAGCCTGAACCTCCGCCACCTCCACCGCCGCCAGAATCTGCCAAATCAACGAAACCCTCAGCAGCCGATTTCCAGCGGTTGGCCATCAGCAGCGAACTAGCAGCAGCTTTTGCCCCTGCCACACCTGCAAGTGCCAGACATTCATCTGTTACAAACACGGCATCTGTTGCCAGCGCAACAGCTCCACCGCCGCC
>JAITTA010000042.1 GCA_031287395.1 Dysgonamonadaceae bacterium
CAAGAGCTTCAGAAATACCGGCAGCCAAAGCCACCGAGTCGGGAGCCCCTTCATTAGCCAAAGCCGAGAACGAACGAATCATACCGATTACAGTTCCCAACAGACCGAACAGTGTACCCAAAGTAGAAATGGTGGCGATTACCGGAAGGTTTTGTTCCATTGATGGAAGTTCCAGAGCTGTAGCTTCCTCAATATTTTGTTGGATAGCAACAATTTTTTGTTCTTTACTTAATTCTTCCGTCGTAGTTTCCATGTCTGCATATTTTTTCAAACCGGCAGAAATAATAGCGGCAACGGAACCTTTTTGTTTATCACAAAGAGCTTCAGCACCTTTAACGTTACCTTTCTGCAATTCAGCTTTCACATCATATACAAAGTTAATCAGGTTACCTTTTCCTTTTGCCTTACCAATAGCAAAGAAACGCTCAACGCTCAACACCAAAACGGTCAAAAGCAATGTGATGATTAAACATACAACCGGCCCCCCTTTATAAATCGTACCAAGCATATTTCCTTGCAATGGGTGATTATTCGGGTCTCCATTAACAAAATTATCAGGGTTACCAAATACTAAAAAATAAACCGATATTGCAACAATAAAACAGCATACAAGTACAATACCTGCTGAAATCCCACGAGTTTTTTTACCTTCTCTTTTCTTTTTTGCTTCCATAAAAAATTGTGTTCGTTTAAGTTAGATAAATTTTAAAGTTAAAAATATTTATTTTTTTATACTCATTTTAACGATGCAAATATAAATAAATTATCACATATACTTATAAAAAAAAGCAATTATTGAAAAGAATCCTATCAAAAACGATGATATCAATACTAGACTTACGATTTTAATTTAATTTTTATCAAAAACTAAAACTAACTTTTCTAAAAATCCTTTATTAAGATTCAATGTTTTCAACGGTCGTGTTTTTCAATTTTTCTTTTATTGTTTTTATGAATTGCACCCCAAAGGTAAGGCTTTCTGTAATTTGTGCAACTTTTTTAAATATTATTTTTATATTTTAAACTATGAAAATGACACAACAAACTATTAATCAAAGGAATAAACTGTACATAATACACGTAACCATTCAATTTCCGTCATTTCGAGAGAGTAATAAGAGATCCGAATCTTAAGCCCAATAAGGACATCGATTTTTTATTGCATTCGAAATGACGGAAGTGTCCGAAATTTCGAATCTCCTTTTTTGAATTCTTAATAATTCGCATTACATTTGTAAAAAAATAATCTCAACAAAATACGAACTGAAAAATGGCAAAAGTTATCATCATCGGTGCCGGTGGCGTGGGTACGGTCGTAGCACATAAGGCGGCGCAAAACAAGGATGTGTTTTCCGAAATCATGTTGGCAAGCCGCACGAAATCGAAATGCGATGCAATTGCAGACGCTATCGGAACTAAATACGGCAATAAAAAAATCCAAACGGCGCAAGTCAATGCCGATAATGTAGAGGAATTGGTCGGACTATTCAATGATTTTCGTCCTGAAATTGTCATTAATGTGGCATTGCCTTATCAGGATCTGACGATCATGGATGCATGCCTCATTGCTAAAGTCAATTATCTTGATACGGCCAATTACGAACCGTTGGACGAAGCCAAATTCGAATATAAATGGCAATGGGCTTATCAGGATAAATTTCGTGAAGCCGGACTAACAGCCATTCTGGGATGCGGATTCGACCCGGGTGTCACCAGTGTATTCACCGCTTACTCCAACAAACATCATTTCAGTGAAATGCAATACCTGGATATCGTAGATTGTAATGCCGGAGATCATGGAAAAGCATTTGCCACGAATTTCAATCCGGAAATCAATATCCGTGAAGTCACCCAAAAAGGGAAATATTGGGAAAACGGACAATGGGTATGGACGGAACCGCACGAAATCCACAAGCCATTGAATTATCCGAATATCGGACCAAAAGAATCTTATGTAATCTATCACGAAGAACTGGAATCCTTGGTTAAAAACTTCCCTACCCTGAAACGGGCTCGGTTCTGGATGACTTTCGGACAGGAATATCTAACCCACCTTCGCGTGATTCAAAATATCGGGATGGCCCGGATAGACCCTATATTATATAATGGAGTAGAAATAGTGCCGATACAATTTTTAAAAGCCGTTCTTCCCAATCCGGGAGAACTGGGAGAAAATTATACCGGTGAAACTTCGATCGGATGCCGTATCAAAGGACTGGACAAATCAGGAAAGGAAATTACTTATTACATTTATAACAATTGTTCGCACGAAGCGGCCTATAAGGAGACAGGAACCCAGGGAGTCAGTTATACTACCGGGGTTCCGGCTATGATTGGCGCCATGATGTTTTTGCAAGGCTTCTGGAAAAAACCGGGAGTGTTCAATGTGGAGGAATTCGATCCGGACCCGTTTATGGAGCAACTGAATAAACAGGGATTACCCTGGCACGAAATCATTAACGGAGATCTGGAATTATGAACATAGGCAATCATGCCAACCAAATCCTCAAAACAAATTAAATTTATGAACGAAAAAACAAAAGAAACAGAATTGAAAGGAGCTGTCGCTCCCAATGCAGAAAAACTGAAAGCATTGCGCGCCGCAATGGATAAAATTGAAAAGAGCTATGGAAAAGGCTCCATCATGAAAATGGGCGACGATAAAGTAGAGGAAGTCAGTGTAATCCCTACCGGATCGATCGCGTTGAATGCCGCTTTAGGCGTTGGAGGATATCCCCGGGGAAGAGTCATCGAAATCTACGGACCTGAATCGTCCGGTAAGACAACGCTGGCAATCCATGCGATTGCCGAAGCTCAAAAAGCAGGAGGAATAGCCGCTTTCATCGATGCCGAACACGCCTTCGACCGCTTCTATGCGGAGAAATTAGGCGTCGATATTGAAAACTTATGGATTTCCCAACCGGATTCGGGAGAACAGGCCCTGGAAATTACAGAACAATTGATTCGTTCTTCAGCTATTGATATCATTGTTATCGATTCCGTAGCTGCACTAACCCCAAAAGCTGAACTGGAAGGAGAAATGGGCGACTCAAAAATGGGACTCCAGGCCCGTCTAATGTCACAGGCATTGAGAAAATTAACGGCTGCAATCAATAAAACAAACACTACCTGTGTATTTATCAACCAGTTACGTGACAAAATCGGAGTCATGTTCGGAAATCCGGAAACAACGACCGGAGGAAATGCATTAAAATTCTACGCCTCCGTACGCTTGGACATCCGTAAAGGAACTGCTATCAAAGACGGAGAAGATGTTACCGGAAATCAAACCCGTGTGAAAGTTGTCAAAAACAAGGTGGCTCCGCCTTTTAGAAAAGCAGAATTCGACATCATGTTCGGAGAAGGAATTTCCAGAACCGGGGAAATCGTCGATCTGGGAACCGAACTGGGAATCGTTAAGAAAAGCGGTTCATGGTACAGCTATAACGACACCAAACTTGGACAGGGACGGGAAGCCGCCAAAGAATGTCTGAAAGACAATCCGGAACTGGCAGACGAACTGGGAAAACTGATTATGGAGCAACTGACAAAGAAGTAATGGAGAATTAAGAATTAAAAATTAAAAATTAAA
>JAITTA010000072.1 GCA_031287395.1 Dysgonamonadaceae bacterium
TCCGGGAATTGCAATTATCAGCCGGAACTGGAGCAGTGGAAATAAGTTCCAGATCGGAGACCAATGCTGGTCGGGTTTTCCGTTGATTCAATTACCTGATCTGTCTGCTTTGAAAGCAACCGTAAAAATCAATGAAGTTGATATTGCCAAGATTACGAAAGGGTTACGTGTGGAAATAAAACCGGATGCATTTTCCGACAGTATTTTTCAGGGTATGGTAAATTCCGTAGCGAATCTGGCCGTTAATAAAGAAGGGTCTACTAAAATCAAAGTATTTCCAGTAGAAATTCTGATTAACGGGACCAATGAAAATCTTTTGCCGGGCTTGACCGTCAGTTGCAGGATTATATTAGATAAAATAGACGATGTGCTTTATATTCCGATTGACGCGGTCAAACTGGAAGGCGACAAGCAGTATGTCTATAAAAAAACATCCGGAGGATATGAAAAAACGGAAGTGGAAACCGGAGCAAACAATTCGGATTATGTAGTAATTACAAAAGGATTGAGTGAAAAAGATAAAATAGCATTGATCGATCCTTTTGTAAAAGAAGACGAAAAGAAGAAGGAACCTGCTAAAGAAAAATGAAAATGGGGAAGAAAGATTTATTTAAGGTCCTGTTGTTTTTTTCGCTTTTTTCATTTTTTGTATCCTGTGGGAGTAAAGAAAAAGGAAAAGAAAATACAGGAGAAAGTGCATCCGGAAAAACGGTGATTGAAACGGGGGAACTGGCTGCAGTGAATTCGAAAGCTTTTGTTTTGCAGCGTTACGGACGTTTCTGGTATGAAATGAAGGTAATCGGAATCATAGAACACGGGGCTATTGTATCGGAGGGAGATTCTGTGATGCAGTTGGATCCGACGGATATTAAAAAATACATTATCGACCGGGAAAGCCAATTGGAAACCGAATTGGCAACTCTTCAGAAAATGTATGTCGATCAGGATAACAAGCGAAACGAACTGGAGTCCCAGGCTAAAAGTGAAAAAGCATCTTTCGATTTGAAAAAAATAGAGTTGGAGTCGTCCCGTTTTGAACCGGAAAAAACAAGAAAAATCAAAGAACTGGAATTCAGGCAGGCAGAAATTACTTTAGCCAAAGAACAAAAAAAGAGAAAATTACTGGATGTTATTAACCGTAATGAGATCCGGATACAGGAAATCAGGGTTGAACAGGTCCGTAATGAGATAAAAAGCGCTTATGAGATTATACCTGCATTGACAATCAGAACTCCGATTTCGGGTGTTTTCCAGATTGCTAGAAACAGGAGGACAAATGCGTTGGTAAAAATAGGGGATAATCTCTATACCGGTAATAATCTGGCAAATGTTCCGGAACTGAAATGGATGAAGGTGAATACTCAGGTGAATGAAAATGATTTTCTGAAACTTCAATTGGGACAAAAAGTCAATGTTCGTTTGGATGCTCTTCCTAAAATTGTTTTTGAAGGGAAGGTAGCTTATATCGGTAAATTATGCCGAAAGAAAGATGAGAAATCGCGGCAAAAGGTCTTTGATGTGGAAGTAAACATATTAAAACCGGATGAAAGATTAAAACCGGGGATGACGGTAAGTTGCGAATTTGTAGATTCTAATAGTTGATTAAGTATGCAATACGAAGAAAATATACGATTAGCCCTCAGGGGATTAGCCGATCATAAATTCCGTTCTTTCCTGACGATGCTCGGTATTATTTTTGGGGTGGCATCCGTGATTACGATGCTTTCGATAGGCGAGGGTGCTAAGCGTGAAGCCATTGCTAAATACCAGGATTTAGGGGTAAATAATGTGATCATTCGGGAAAAAAATCTTTCGGATGAAGAACTGGAAGAGGTAAGAGCAAAATTTTCATTGGGTCTCTCCCTCCAGGATGCACGCGTGATAGAAGAAATTGTACCTGGAGTTGTGAGTACGGCCTCGCAGGCGGAAATCGATTCTGAGGTTAAATACCTTGACCGTTCGGTAAAGTCTACTATTATCGGTGTTACTCCTAATTTTCTTCCTATGATGAATTATAAAGTATCGAAAGGGGAACTGATCAGCGATAATCAATACGGGGAACGCCTCAGGGTCTGTGTCTTGGGAACAAGTGTGGCCGCTACGCTTTTTAAAAATGAAGATCCTATAGGTAAACAGGTAAAGATAGAAGATCAATGGATGGAAGTTGTCGGAGTCCTGGAATCGAAAGCCCTTTTTACAGAGACTGTGGGAGAGTTGGCGGCCCGGGATCTGAATATGGATGTATATGTTCCTCTGACTACCTTTTTAAATCGTTTCAACCGGAAGAATGAACTGACGAGTGAAATCCAACAGATAACAGTTCAGGTGGATCAATCCGGCCGGTTGCTTGAGGCTTCCAATCTGATTGGGGAAATCCTGAAAAGACACCATTTCAATAACGATGACTATGGAATTGTAATTCCTTATGAGTTGTTAAAACAAGAGGAAAAGGAAAGGCAGATTTATAACTTTTTGTTGGGTGCGATTGCTGCCATCTCTTTGTTGGTTGGAGGTATCGGGATTATGAACATCATGTTGGCCACCGTGATGGAACGGACCCGTGAAATCGGTATCCGGAGAGCTATTGGCGCCAGAAAGGTGGATATCATGAGTCAGTTTGTGACCGAGTCGGTAGTGATCAGTATAACCGGAGGGATCATCGGGGTTCTGCTGGGTATTACACTATCGTTGACGGTCTCGTTGTTTACGGATGTCAACACCTATATCCGCCCGTATTCCATATTCATAGCATTTGCATTTTCTGTAATTGTCGGTATCAGTTTTGGATATTTGCCTGCTAAGAATGCGGCAAATCTTAAGCCCGTAGATTCTATACGTTACGAATAATACTCTTGTATCATGTTGATAGAAATAAAAAATCTGACGAAAAATTATTCCATGGGGGAGAATGAAGTGGCTGCCCTGAAAAACCTTGATCTCAGTATTGCCAAAAATGAGTATGTATCTATTATGGGACCTTCCGGTTCGGGAAAATCGACTCTGATGAATATTCTGGGTTGCCTGGATACGCCTACCAGTGGAGTGTATAAATTTAAGAACGTGGACGTAAACAGTCTGGACGACGATGCTCTTTCTGCCATGAGAAATAAAGAAATCGGTTTCATTTTCCAGAATTTTAATTTGTTGCCTCGTTTGAATGCGCTTCAGAATGTGGAGTTGCCGTTGATTTATTCCGGAATATCCACTGCCGAAAGAAAAAGCAGGGCTTTGAAATCATTGGAACGGGTCGGACTGGCCGATCGTATCGATCATAAACCCGGAGAGTTGAGTGGAGGGCAACGTCAACGCGTAGCGATTGCCCGGGCTTTGGTTACTAATCCGGGGATTCTTCTTGCAGACGAGCCGACAGGGGCGCTCGATTCCAGGACGGGGGAAGATATCATGCGTCTTTTTCATGATTTGCACCGGGAAGGAAATACCATTATCCTGATTACTCACGAACAGGAGATTGCCGATCATGCCCATCGGAATATCTTTATTAAAGACGGAATGATTCATTATGATCGTCCGAATGAGAATAAAAAAGTTTTAAGTTTATAAGTTATAAGTTTTGGGTTACGCAAGATAAGACTTACATGTAACCTTTAAAAATAAATGATGTACGTATGAAAAAAATATTTTTGACAGCTTCCGTTTTAATGCTTGGCTTTGTCATTGCTTTTTCTCAATCCCCAATGCATTTGTTGACCTTGGAGAAAAGTATAGAAATTGCAAAGAAAAAGAGTTATACCATGCTCCAGTTGGAGCAAGATCTTAAAATAGCGGAATACAATCTGAAAGCTGCCACTAATCGTCTGAAAACACATATTGACCTGAGTTTTACGCTTCCCGAATATACGGAAACGGTCAGGCAATATGAAGACAGCCTGGGTATTTCCTATTATCCGGTCAAACAGTTGAATTATTCTACCAACCTGGCTATTAATCAACCTTTACCTACGGATGGAAATATTTATATTCGTGGAGTAGCGATGGGGCTTGACGACCTGAATACGGATATAAGATCGGCCAATCTGAATACCCGTATCGGATTTACTCAGCCGCTCGATGCTTTTTATGGGTATAATAATATCCGTTCATCATTGAAAAGATCGCAACTGGCTTATGAACAATCGTCCAAGTCGTTGAAAAGGGCAGAACTGAATCTTGTTTATCAGGTGAGTAGTGCATATTATAATTTATTATCTCTTCAGAAAAGTACGGATATTGCAAAATTAGACCTGGAAAGGCAAACAGAAGCTTACGAGATCTCGCAAAACAAATACAAAGCCGGACTAATTCGCGAAGTGGATGCCTTACAGATGGAGGTTGATTTGGCCGAAGCGCAGAATAATTATGACATTGCCATACTGAATCAGGAATCGGCCGTGAACTCGTTCAAAGATTTGCTTGGTATCAGCCTGCAGGAGAGTATTTCCTTGAGTGATGAGTTGAAATATAAGATTGTGATGATCGATACGGATAAAGCCGTTCAACTGGCTCTTAAAAACAGATCGGAAATCAAAGAACAGGAAATCCAGATAGAATTGCAAAAACTTTCCCTCAAACAGCAAAAGGCTCAGGGAATGATAAAAAGTAATATCAATGCTTATTTCGAGAAAGTTGGGGTGAGCCAGCAGGATCTCAATGCGAACTATTTAGATTCTTTTAATAATTCTTACAACAATTTAACCAGTCGTCCGGCGAATTTTGGGGTCGGATTTACGATTTCCATTCCGATCTTGGATTGGGGAGAAAATAGGGCCATGGTACGGGCGTCGGAATCGAGATTGAAACAAACAAACCTGCGTAAAACGGAAATCGAAAGGGAAATAGAAACAGAGGTTAAAAACCTGGTTGCCGGGGTTGGTAGCAGTCTGAAGCGTTTGCAATTACTGGAGAAGAATGTTTCTGTGGCGGAAAAGAGTTTTGAAATTACTCTCAGCCGTTTTTCAGACGGAGACATAGACAGTCAATCGCTGGCCTTGGAACGTAACCGTCTCAATACGGCTTATACTTCTCATCTACGTGCATATATCAATTATCAGTTGGCTTTAGCCGATTTGATGCGAAAAACGCTTTATGATTTTCAAAATGATATAGGCGTTGAATAATTTTTTGTCGTTAATATTCTTCTTCGTTAAAGAAAAAATCTTCTTTGCTGGGATAATCCGGCCAGATGTCTTCAATACATTCGTATATTTCTCCTTCGTCTTCGATTTCCTGCAAATTTTCAATCACTTCCAAAGGAGCTCCGGAACGTAGTGCGAAGTCAATTAACTCATCTTTTGTTGCAGGCCAAGGGGCATCTTCCAGCTTTGAGGCTAATTCTAATGTCCAGTACATAAATTTTTATTCTGAAATGTATCTCGGTATTACTACTGATCTCAATTTTTGCGCAAAAATATAATAATTTATTCTATTTGCAAGTTTTTTGCCAGAAAACTTCTTCTCTATTTTTGTCGAAACACTCTTTTCTGGCTAAAATAAAGAAATAATCCGACAGGCGATTGATGAAGATCAAGAT
>JAITTA010000127.1 GCA_031287395.1 Dysgonamonadaceae bacterium
GAAAATACAATTCTGAAGTATAAATATCCGACGGAATTAAGTACGGTACCACCTTACAATGAAATGGTTGAAAGGAATATTTTAAATCCGGCCGTTGAAATTTCGGAATACAAAAATACAGATAGCTTCATTCAAAAAACGGTGAATAATTATTCCAATCCTTACCCTGATGTATACAGGCTTTCCAATTCTCAGACCCGTCATGGGAATTATCCGATCGAATCCCGCATCAATTACGGTTATAGTTCCTTCGGAAATCTTGTCCATGTCTCGAAGGACAATTCGGAAAAAGCGGTCTACCTCTGGGGCTACAACCATCAGTACCCGATCGCAAAAATAGAGAATGCGACTTATACCGATGTCACGGGCATCATAAGCGAAACGGCATTGAATACGATTGCAGCTAAAAACGAGCCGGCCGCTTCGGACTGGAATACCGTCAACGGATTACGTACTTCCCTGCCCAATGCGCTTGTAACAACTTATAAATACAAGCCTTTGTCCGGAATGACGGAAAAGATTGATCCCCGCGGGATAGTAACAAGGTACGAATACGACGGTTTCCAACGGTTGAAAACCGTCAAGGACCACAACAACAGCACGGTAGAGGAATATGAGTACCACTATAAAAACCAGTAAGGCGGAGCTTAATAAAGAACAGAAGGAATGGGGATGCTAAAAAACAATCGCCCTGAATATCATTTCTGAAAGAAAGCGGCAAACCTTGGATATTTTATCCAAACCTTGCCGCTTTTTGTATTGTGAATGCCACATTTACAGGATAAAATTCTTAACTTTGTCCTCTTAATTAACACAAATTTTTTTGATATATGTTTTCAGATATAGTAGACGAAGCGGCTCCGATTGTGGATTTGAAGGTCGGACAGGGGAATGTGCATTTGAACAACTTTCTGAAACTGGTTCAAAGCCGGCAGAGCGACAGGGCTTTCGATGGATCGCGGCCCGTAGAAAAAGAAAAATTAATGCGTATTCTGGAGGCCGGACGCCTGGCTCCTTCGGCTTGTAATGCACAACCCTGGCATTTCATAGTCGTGGACGAACCGGAATTGAAAAATAAGGTGGCAGACGCTACTGCGACGAAAATTCTGGGTCTGAATCATTTTACTAAACAAGCTCCGGTTCACATCGTGATTGTGGAAGAGAAAGTGAATTTTTCATCCGGTTTCGGGACCTGGGTGAAGGACAAATATTTTGCCCACGTCGATATTGGAATTGTCGCATCGCATATAACTCTGGCTGCGGCCGACGAAGGCTTGGGAAGTTGTATCCTCGGTTGGTTCGACGAGCCTAAAATGCGGAGTTTGTTGAATATCCCGTCTAACAGGAGGGTCCTGTTGGATATTATTATAGGTTATTCTACCCAAGCATTGAGGGAGAAGAAACGGAAGGAAACGGAAGAGATCGTTTCTTACAATCAATACAAATAAATTGTCCGAAATTTCTGCAGATATTCTGGAAGTTATGTGACGTTCAATCATTATTTATCCGGTCGGGATGAATAAAAGATGAATAAAAAACGAAAACTTTACTGGGGTAAATATTATTTCTGTCGTCTTATTATCAGTAACGAAATTAAATAATTCTGTTAAAATCGGATGACGGAAGAATTATTACACAAATACATAAAGGGAGAAGCCGGTCAGGCTGAAAAAGAAGAAATCACTCAATGGCTGGATGCATCCGGAGAACACATGAAAGAATTTCTTGTTCTCCGTAAGATATATGATGTCGGTTTATGGCATAAAGAGGAAAGTCGGATTGAAATATCTGGTCCTTCTTCTCTTGTAAACAAACATTCTTCTCAACAGGTATCTTCTTTGTTGAAAATTGCCGCAGCATTTATCATTGCTTTCATCAGCGCCTATTTCCTGTTTTCGGAAAGATTCGGAGACGAGGAACCGGCAGTGATGCAAACTGTTTATGTTCCTCCCGGACAACGGGCGGAAATCACTCTGGCCGATGGTTCTAAAGTCTGGTTGAATGCTAAAAGTACCCTCTTGTTTCCCAACCGGTTCGATAAAAAATACAGAAAGGTCGATCTGGACGGAGAAGCTTACTTTGAAGTTGCCTTTGATAAAGAAAAACCATTTTCGGTAATAACGGAAGAATACGAAGTTCGTGTGTTGGGAACGGAATTCAATCTTCTGGCATACAAACATTCTTCGTTATTTGAGGCCTCTTTAATCAAGGGATCCGTAGAGATTTCTCCACATGACAGTCTCCGGAAAATATTTCTGAAACCAAACATGAAAGCATTTACCGAAAAAGGGGAACTCAAAACCGGAGTTATCGAAGATTATAATTACTTCTTGTGGAAAAAAGGGATTATTTATTTCGATGACGAAACTGTTGCCGAAATGATCAAGAAACTGGAACTCTATTTCGATTATAAAATAGAAATAAAAAATAAGAAACTAATAAGGTGTAAATTTTCCGGAAAATTCAATGCCAAAGATGGGGTTGAACATGTGCTTAGGGTATTACAACTCAAACATAAATTCAAATATGAAAAAGACGAAGAGCATAAAATTATTGTAATAAAATAATTAACGATTAAAAGAAATGCCTATGGAATAAATCACAAAAACAACAAAGCCGGAAACGCTACCAACATTTCCGGCCGATTCAAGTCAATACCCGACTTACTTTTCAATTAATCCAGTATTAA
>JAITTA010000144.1 GCA_031287395.1 Dysgonamonadaceae bacterium
TCAATGGGCCGGGCTTTTCGGACACCATATTCCCGATACTTACGTTTCATCCGATGCGGAACGGGTGGAAGTGATACGCGGTCCGGCATCGCTGCTTTATGGCTCCAATGCTATGGGAGGTGTCATCAATATCATTACCAGAAAAGCCGCGGAAAATGGAATCCACGGCCGTGGAAGATTCCTCTACGGTTCCTATAACACCCAAAAGTACATGGCCAATGTAGGTGTAAAGAAAGACCAATTCAATGCATACCTCTCACTCAACCATGACCGTACCGACGGCCAACGGGAAAATTCCGATTTTAAAATTACCAACGGATACCTGAAATTAGGATACGACATCTCCGAGAATTGGGATGTGGCAGGAAACGTAATCCTTGCCGATTTCAGCTCAACCAACCCCGGTTCTCTTACACAACCGATGTTCGACAATTGGGCGGAAGCCCTACGGGGAACTTATTCTCTTTCAATCAACAACAATTACGATAAATTGAATGGGGCTATCCAGGGTTTCTACAATTTTGGATACCATAAAATCAATGACGGATATTCCACCGGAGGAAAACCCCGTTCCTTTCTGTTCAGATCCGATGATTATAATGCCGGATTTTCCATCTACGAATCATTCCGCCTGATTCCGGAAAATTTGTTCACAATCGGTCTGGATTTCAAGCAGTGGGGCGGACACGCATGGAATGACTCTATTAATGGTAAAACCGAAGAAATCATCGATAAAAGCGTCAATGAATTTGCCCCTTACTTGTTACTTCAGCATACTTTCCTGAATAAACTAACGGTAAATATCGGAAGCAGGCTTGAAATAAACGAAACTTACGGAAAAGAATGGGTTCCGCAAGCCGGAATCGCTTTCCGGATAAGCGACGAGACTTCTTTTAAAGTTTCGGCATCCAAAGGATTCAGAAGTCCGAACATCAGGGAACTATACATGTCCGTCCCAGCCAATCCCGACCTGAAACCGGAATATATGAATAATTACGATTTCTCTTACATACAGAAATTATTCAACAACAAACTTGGAATCGAATTGACAACGTTCTTTGCTAATGGTAAAAATATGATCCTAACAACCATGGTCAATGGAAAACCCAAGAATATCAACACGGGAAAATTCATCAATAAAGGTTTCGAGTTTGCTTTGAATTACGATGTATTGCCCTCTCTCAATTTATCCGGGAATTACGGTTTCCTTCAATCCGATACTCAAATCACAGGAGCTCCGAAGCATCAGGCTTTTATTAATGCCAACTGGCAAATATCCAAATTCAAATTAGGTACAGGTTACCAGTTTGTGAGCGGCCTATACACCGACACCGGGACTTCAAACAAAGAAACTTACGGTTTATTGAGCGCCAGAGCATCTTATTCTCCATTCAAATTCATTTCATTCTTTATCAACGGAGAAAACCTCACGGACACTTCCTATCAGATATCCACCGGGTTCCCAATGCCGGGTATCGTGGTCATGGGAGGTCTTGACTTCCGGTTTTAAGGTAGAAATATCATTTTTTCGCGCCATCATTTGGAATTTTATCAAGATATTTATACCTTTGCTGCCCGAAAATGAAAGTCTTGGTAGCTCAGTTGGTAGAGCAAATGACTCTTAATCATTGGGTCGAGGGTTCGAGCCCCTCCCGGGACACAAAGAAAAGAAAGCAGTTACATGAATTTGTGGCTGCTTTCTTCGTTTTAAGTCAGAATAAATTATTAACTTTGTAATCAGAATAAATAAACTACAATCATGGAAAGAACAGCAAATACCAATAGAATTACTGTCAGAGAAGTAAGAGCATATAAAGCTTCCATGACTTCAAGTAAAGAAGCTTCCAGAGATTTTTTGGAACGTGTAGGTGTTCTTAAAGATGGGAAAATAGCTCCTGCCTACAAAGAGAACAAAACTAAAGTTTCTTATCGATATGGCAAAGTATAATGTATTCCAAGTGTAGGAATATTATTATAGGATTTCACGGTTGTGACAAATCAGTAAGAGATGAAATCATTGCCGGAAAGTCTTTTATGAAGAAAAGCAATAATGATTATGACTGGTTGGGAAATGGATTCTATTTTTGGGAAAACAATATACAACGAGCTAAACATTTTGCAGAAGAGAAACAAAAACGAAATCCGAATAAAATTACTGAACCTGCTGTTTTAGGTGCTTTTATTGATTTGGGATATTGCCTTGATTTATTAGATTCTTCTTACCTCTCACTGCTGAAAGAATTTTATTCATTGCTAAAAGAAACATACGAAAATCAAGGGACAGATATTCCAATAAACCAACCTGTTGGAAATTCATTTGACCTACTACTTCGTAATTTGGACTGTGCTGTTATCGAATCTGTTCATATATTCAACAAGGATGAAGATAAACAAGAATTTGATTCTGTACGTGGTGTGTTTTGGGAAGGCAATGACCTGTATCCTAATGCCGGATTTAAAGAAAAGAATCACATCCAAATTTGTGTTCGGAATCCGAATTGTATAAAAGGATTCTTTATCCCAAGAGAATATGACTCAAAATTCATAGTTCCGTAAATCCTCTGTTTGAAAAATTTTCATTACATACACCTCTTTTCTGTTTAAGGGAAAGAGGAATATTAGTCAGATAAGAGGTAAGGTAGGTAAGAAGATTTGGAAAATTTATTTTATACAATCTGATATTTGTAATGAAACATAAATCAGCGACACCTACCGGTTGGGCTTTTTCAGGAGATCTGAATGCTAAAGGCATTTGAATGACTTATTTCTCTGTAAATAAATTCAAAAAATACAAAATATAAAACTACCTTTGTAAAATAAACTCTTAATTCAAATACCCATGAATGAAACTCTTATCCAAAAACTGGCCGGTTTATTATTATTTTTGCTGTTTTTCTGCTATACCGGTTATTCCCAGACAAAATTGTCTGTTGTCAATCCGCAATCGGATAACCTGAAAAATCCTGTCGGAATTCAGAATTCGTCTCCTTTGTTAAGTTGGGAGATACAATCTCCTGAAAGAAATGTAATGCAGCAATCCTATCAGATCCGTGCGGCATTTTCGGAAAAAGAACTTACCTCTGGGAAAAATTTGGCTTGGGATACAAAAACCGTGAAATCCGAACAATCAATCAATGTCAAATACAACGGAAAACTCCCCCAAAGCGGACAACGGGTCTATTGGCAGGTCAGGATATGGGATCATAACAACCGTTCCTCCCAATGGAGCCAACCTTCATTTTTTGAAATGGGGTTATTGAATACGGAAGATTGGAAAGCTTCCTGGATCGAACCGGATCTGAAGGAAGATACCTTGATTACCAATCCGTCTCCCATGTTAAGAAAAGAATTCCGGTTGGAAAAAGCAATCCGTTCCGCCCGTATTTATATCTCGGCACATGGAGTTTATCAACTGAATATCAACGGAAAAAAAGCATGCGAAGATTTGTTTGCTCCCGGATGGACCAGTTATAACAAACGACTGCAATATCAGGTGTACGACATAACTTCCCATTTGAAAACAGGAAATAATGCCTTGGGAGTAATCCTGGGGGACGGATGGTACCGGGGATTCCTGGCATGGGTAAAAAACCGGAATTGCTACGGTAAAAACCTTGCTCTGATTGCCCAGATCCGGATTACTTATACCGACAATTCCGAAACATTGATCTTAACGGATAATTCCTGGAAATGTTCCACCGGACCGATCCTTGCCTCCGATATTTATCATGGAGAAACATACGATGCACGCCTGGAAAAGAAAGGCTGGGATTCGACAGGATATAATGATTCCGATTGGAATAAAGTCAATGTAAAAGAACTGGATAAGACTGTATTAATCGGTAGCGAAAGTGTCCCCGTACGTATTGAACAAACAATATCACCAATTAAAGAAATCATTACACCCAAAGGAGAACGCGTATTCGATATGGGACAAAACATGGTCGGATGGGTGCAATTCAAGCTCCAGGGAAAAGCCGGGAGTAAAATCACCCTGAAATTTGCAGAAGTATTGGATAAGGCGGGGAATTTCTATACCAACAACCTCCGGGCGGCTAAAGTAACGGATCGATATATATTTAAAGGCGAAGGCATTGAAACTTATGAGCCTCACTTTACTTTCCATGGCTTCCGTTATGTAAAGATTGAAGATTATGAAGGTACCGTCACAAAAAACGACCTGATGGGGAAAGTTATTTTTTCCAACCTCATTTTCACAGGAGCCTTCGAATGTTCCGATTCGCTTGTAAACCAGCTCCAACACAATATACAATGGGGATTACGCGGTAATTTTCTCGACGTCCCCACTGATTGTCCCCAGAGGGACGAGCGCTTGGGATGGACTGCCGATGCCCAGGTTTTCGCTCCCACCGCCTGCTTCAATGTGAATGCCGCTACTTACTATTCCAAATGGATGAAAGATGTAGCTGCCGATCAACGTGCCGATGGAGCCGTTCCTCACGTCGCGCCGGATGTTATTAAAGGTTATGGTTCTACCGGATGGGCCGATGCGGCAGTGGTTATTCCCTGGGTTGTTTACAGGGTGTATGGAGATCAAACGATTCTGGAAAACCAGTACCCATCCATGAAAGCTTGGGTGAATTACATAGAAAACCAGACAAAGAATACGGGACTCATATTTAATACGGGATATCATTTCGGCGACTGGCTGGCTTTTGCAACAAACAGGTCGGACTATCCCGGAGCGACAACCGATAAAGACCTGATCGGAACAGCCTATTTTGCTTATTCGGCAAAACTGCTGCAAAAAACGGCAGAAGTACTGGGGAAAAAAGAAGATGCCAATCGTTATGCACAATTGTTCAATGACATCAAAAAAGCTTTTCAAAAAGAATTCATGACTCCTGCGGGACGTCTTTCATCCAATACGCAAACAGCATACGTGCTGGCTCTGGGATTCGACCTGATTCCGGAAAATCTGATTTCCAACACAGCCAAACGCCTGGCAGATAATGTTAATAGTTTCGGACACATCACTACCGGATTTCTCGGGACTCCCGATATCTGTAAGGTGTTAACAGATCACGGGTATGCAGATATCGCTTATATGTTATTGTTACGGAAAAATTATCCATCCTGGTTGTATCCTGTTACACAAGGCGCTACAACAATCTGGGAACGTTGGGACGGACAAAAACCGGACGGCTCTTTCCAGGATGCCGGAATGAATTCCTTTAACCATTATGCTTATGGCGCTATCGGTAACTGGTTGTATTCATCTGTTGCCGGAATTCAGAATTCTCCTCAGAATACAGGATACAAAAACATCATAATCAAACCATACCCGAATAAAAAATTATCGTTTGCCAAAGCTGAATACCATTCGGTTTACGGAATCATTGCCTCCCATTGGCAACAAGACGCAAACCGGTTCCGTCTGCAAGTCACCATTCCGGCAAATACAACGGCAGAAATTCATCTCCCGGTCGAAAATGCAAACCTCATCACTGAAAGTGGTCGGCCATTATCGGATCTTAAAATAATTCCGATAACGGACACTGCAACTGAATGTATTATTGTTAAAATCGGTTCGGGAAAGTACGATTTTGTTTGTCCTTTATAAGTTTTAAAGAATAATTTCAAAAAAATATGTACTTTTAAACCAAAATATAGTAATAAAATCATTAAATCGTTTTTAATATGAAAGAAATTATCCGGGTATCTTCCTGTTTATTAATCCTTTGTATTGCAAGTTTTACAAATGCTTTTTCACAAACCGATCCCAGATATCTTGCAGGAGCCGTTCCCGAAGTCAACGGAAAAGTCATTTTTTCCGATACTTTACAATTTCAGGAAATGAATGCTTCCCAAATCTACGAACAGGCATTGATATGGGCGGAAGCGAACTACAACACCGAAGAAAGTCGTGTCGCTTATACCAGTAAAGAGCAGATCGTTATCTCCTGCAGGGGAAGATCGGAACTGGTTTTTTCGTCCAGCGCTTTATCCCTGGATCGGGCATTCATGAACTATCAACTCAACCTTTACGGCCTTGATAACGCCTGCAGAATTGAAATGAAGGCTATTTCCTACGAATACAACGTTGCAAACAAGCGCGAACCGGAAAAGTATTACGCCGAAAAATGGATCACCGATAAAGAAGCATTAAGCGGTAAAGATAAATTATACCGGGGAAATGGTAAATTCAGAATTAAAACCATCGATTTATTCGATGATATCTGTAACAGTTTGAACCTGAATATTCTAACCGGAAAAGTAGATCTATACACAAATAAGGATAAATCCAAACTGTATGACCGGAAAACGGCAAAAGAGGTAACAATCCCGGCAACAACACAAAAAGCTCAGGATCCGCCTCTAACCAGACAACGTCCACCGCAGAATAATCCTGTTGTTGAAGCCCAACCCGTTCAACAAGCGACCGCCAGATCTAAACAGGAAACGGCAGCAACGACAAACGGAACAGCCCCTCAAGGATTCAGAAAATTAGACCCGAAACAAATCCCGGGAAATATCATCAAAATGCTGACGGACGATTGGATGCTGGTTACTGCTGGAAATGACGCCAAATTCAATATGATGACTGCCAGTTGGGGCGGATTGGGTACGCTCTACGGCAAACCGGTAACATTCTGTTTCATCAACCCGGCACGTTACACTTACCAACTAATGGAATCGGGAGATACCTATACCCTTTCGTTCTACACCGAAGCTTATCGTGAAGCGCTACGTTATTGCGGTTCTTCTTCCGGTAGAGATACCGATAAAGTCAAAGG
>JAITTA010000153.1 GCA_031287395.1 Dysgonamonadaceae bacterium
GTGAAATACTGTGCATCGACTCACCGACTTTTACCGTATGTTCGTAATAAGGTTTGTCCGCCTTTTTCTTTTTTTTCTGCAAGTAAACTTTATCTCCCGGATTCAAAGGAAAATCTTCCGGAACCTCATTGTATTTAATCAGATCTTTTACTTTGAAACCCATATCGTATGCAATGGCATCAAAACTGTCGTTTACTCCCGCTTCAACATAAATCAATCCATGAGTTTTGAATACATCCCGTTCCTGCCGGGCTCTCCCGATTTTCTCCGAATCTTTGCCTTTTGAACCTAAATTTCCGGTTTTTTTCGAATCATAACGATACAATTCGTAATCCTCAATTAACTTGATCAATTTATTTGCGTATGCTTTATCCGTAGCATACCCACATTCCTGCAAACATTTCGCCCAGCCTCTATAGTCTTTCACATCCAATTCGAACAGCCGGGTATAACGCTTTCTAAGCAAAAATTGAGAATGATCTTCGTATGAATCCTCGACTTTATTGTATTTACGAAAACAATCATTCGGACCATCATCTTTTCTATAAATCTTATCGCCTTTCCAATTGGAATGACATTTAATTCCAAAATGGTTATTGGAAGACCTTGCAAGTTCACTTAAGCCTGCACCGGACTCCAATAAACCCTGACCTAAAGTAATACTGGCCGGAATTTTATATTTCTTCATATGACTAATTGCCAAATCTCCATACTTCTCGGCATAATTGACGTAAGAGGCCAGCTTTTTCTGTGCATGTAACCCGCCGGGAAGCAACAATGATACCAATACGATTAAAAGTGAGGGAGAATATACCTTCATAACAAAAGAATAAATTATATTTGTATAATAAAATGAATGTTTATGGAACAGATTAATTTTAATACAAAGATAGTCGTTTGTGATTATGATGAGCTAAATGATACGGAAAAAAAACTCATCAATACCGCAAAAGAAGCTTGCGGAAGAGCTTATGCAATCTATTCAAATTTTCAAGTCGGATGTGCTATCTTACTGAATAACAACGAAATAATATCAGGAAATAATCAGGAAAATATCGCATTTCCCTCCGGTATCTGCGCAGAAAGAACGACTTTATTTTATGCTAACTCGCGCTATCCGGACCAAAAACCCCTCATGATAGCTATTGCGGCCTTTACCAACGATAGTTTTACAGAATTATCCATTACTCCCTGCGGGGCATGCCGGCAAGTCATCCTGGAAGCAGAAAACCGATATAAAAACCCGATACGTATCTTGTTATACGGAAAGAAAAAGATTTATATCATTGAAAGCATCAAAGACCTGCTACCTTTATCATTCGACGAATCACAATTTGATCCGTCCGTCCAACATATGAATGGTCCGATCGGTAATTGAAGCCAAATGCTCATCGTGGGTAACAATAACAAATGTTTGATTCAATTCTTTTCTCAAGTCAAAAAAGAGTTGATGTAATTCTTCTTTATTCTGAGTATCCAAACTTCCCGAAGGTTCATCAGCAAAAACAACATCCGGCTTATTTGCCAGGGCGCGCGCTACTGCAATCCGTTGTTTTTCTCCTCCCGACAACTCCGACGGCTTATGCTCCAACCGATCTGCCAGGCCCATAAATTCCAATATTTCCCGGGAACGTTTTTCCGCTTCTGCGGGTTTTACCTTTCCGATAAGTAAAGGAATCATGACGTTTTCCATCGCTGTGAACTCAGGTAATAACTGGTGAAACTGAAAAACAAAACCAATCTTTCTGTTACGAAAATTCGCAATATCCTTATCTTTCATTCTACTGATATTGTCCTGCTCGTAAAAAACATCGCCTCCGTCCGGCTTGTCTAGTGTCCCCAGAATCTGCAACAACGTTGTTTTACCGGCTCCGCTCGGACCAACAATCGATACAATCTCCCCCCTCTTAATAAAAAGGTCGATTCCCTTCAACACCTGCAAATCTCCGAAACTTTTGGTTATTCCCTGCGCTGTTATCATCTGTAAGTTTTAAGTTTAAAATCTGAAGTTTAAAGTTGAGTTATCAACCGAAAATTTCAAACATGCAATTAAAGAAATAGAGAACATGCAAATGTAATAAATTTCCGAAGGGAAACAAAAAAGTGCGAGAAGTTGCAAGAACTTGAAAGTCAAGAATCGTTTTCTTTACACAGGATTGCATCGCACGCTTCGTTTACGAAGCCTTGTTTTGTAACCGGTAAGCGCACGCTTACCGGGCTTGGGAGGCTCTATACTCCGGCAGTCCTGATCTGAAGCAGGGAGTTAGCTACCTACGGCAGCCACAGGAGATCGAGACGGGTACTGTCTGACCGGTAAGCAGGCGCTTACCGGTTACAAAACGGCGCTTCGTAAACGAAGCAGGTATTTGCGAGCATCAAAAAGGTTGACCTCCGCTATTGAGTACAAAAATTTTTGCTGATCAGGTACAAGTGCGGATATTCATTTTAATTTATACTATTCGTATTGATAAACGAACACAGCAGCAAGTATAACCCGCACAGCAATAGTACAGCTACCGATCCGGACTGATTGCCCCACAGGTCCGCAGCCAATCCCATAACGACGGGGATCAGTGCTCCCCCTGCCACGCCGGTGATCATCAATCCCGATACTTCATTTGCTTTTTCAGGCGCCTTCCGGAACGCAATGGAAAAGATAATCGAAAAGACATTGGCGCAGGAGAAACCAATAATGCCTACCAATATCAGAATCGCCGGCTTACCCGAAACCAAAAACAGGCTTGCCAGAGCGACCACAGCAATCGCCATTCCAATCCTGAAAAATTTTGTAGCTGAAAACTTTGAAAGGATAAAGGCGCCCATAAAAGCGCCCACCGTACGACAGGCAAAATAGACACTCACCCCATAATTGGCTTCTTCCATCGGGATCCCGCAACGTTCCATCAATATCCGGGGCGTCACCGTATTGATACCCACATCCACTCCCACAATAAATACAATCCCAAGGAATAATAATACGACCGTCTTGTCTTTCAATAATCCCCACACTTCGGAAAAAGACGAGGTACTGCTTTTCTCCGAGGTGTCCGTAATCGGGGTCCATTGTAACCACAGAAAAAATAAAAAGGTGATGCCGGCAAATACAGGGAACATGGATTGCCAGTTTCCAAAGTATAATACGGCAAATGCGGCAATAAAAGGACCGGAAAAGGAAGATATGGCCTTCACAAACTGCCCGGCTGTTAACGCGCTGGTCAATTGGTTATTTCCGACAACATTCGACAACAAAGGATTCAAAGAAACCTGCAGGATCGTATTTGCAATTCCCAACAGAGCAAAAGCAATCAGGCAGGAATAATAGGAATATTGGATAAACGGAATAAGCATCGCCGCAAGCGTGATGATGTTACTGAGTTGTACGGTTTTCTTCCTTCCCAGCTTATTCATCATGATTCCGGTAGGAATGGAAAAAACAAAGAACCAGATAAAAACCATAAACGGAAGAAAATTCGCCATCGTATCGCTCAGGTTGAAATCCTGCCTGACATAGTTGGATGAAATTCCAACCACATCACAGAATCCCATGATAAAAAATCCGAATAAAACCGGAAGTAATTTGGATATGGATTGTTGTTGTTTCATGGTATTTTTATTTTATTTAATTATCTTACAAAAGCTTTTACCATCAAGGCGCTTTCCTTTCCTTCATTAATAATTTTATACGATTGCGTCGCAGCCGGCACGA
Organism: Dysgonamonadaceae bacterium; assembly: GCA_031287395.1. Classification (GTDB taxonomy): domain Bacteria; phylum Bacteroidota; class Bacteroidia; order Bacteroidales; family Azobacteroidaceae; genus BNXB01. The sequence goes on from JAITTA010000153.1 coordinate 3,707, forward strand.
CAAAAGTCTCTGCATAATTGAACCGTTGTCTCATTCCCGAAGCTGTTTCCAAAACAACGGAACTCCCTTCAACTAACATCCAAACATGACATTTATTGTTATTTTCCACTTTTATTTCCGTATCAAAACCATAACGGTAAATATCATAAAACTGCTCCGGATGAGTCGGAAGATGTTCAAGACACAAGCCGTTTTCTTCCCTTATCACTCGCGGTTTGCTGATCAGTTCTTCGGGAACACGCTTTCCCCGGCGTTCGAACCGCAAATTTTTCATTCCGTGTTCAATATTGATCGGACGAGGCTTCCCGTCGAGATCCAATCGTAACCAATCATACATCTTGAACGTAAAAATGTACGGAGCGCTACTGATTTCCAGTACCAGGTTATCTTTTCCGGAAGCATGAATTGTTCCGTTGGGAATTAAGAACAAATCGTGTTTCTCCGCCGGAAATTTTTGGACGTATTTTTCGATATCCACCTCTTTTGCCTGTTCTTGGCTTTCGATCAGCGTCCGGTGAAACTCTTCCGGATCGACGTCTTCCCGAAAACCCAGATATACCCCCGGAGTTCCCTTGCAATCAAGGATATAATACGTCTCATCCTGAGTAAAAGGCATTCCGAACTCTTTCTTTACATATTCATTACCGGGATGACATTGAATCGATAAGTTTCCTCCGTCAAAGGTATCCAAAAAATCAAAACGGATGGGGAAATCGTATTGAAAACGTTCGGCGCAATCGCCCAAAACTTCCTTGTAGTTGTTATACATCAGGAAATCGAAAGAAACTTCCAGCCGGTAGTCATCGCTTTCGAACATCAATCCGTTTTCCAAGACCATCAATTCGAAAGACCACGCCAAATTCGACGCATCCTGATTCACACCTTCAATCTTTGATTTCATCCATTGCCCACCCCAGGCTCCCGGTTCAAACCAGGGCCGTACGCGGAAAAAGTTCTTACTCATAGCCGTCAGACCATCTCTGAGATCATCGCCCGGCATCAAAAGCAGGTGTTCCGGACGCTGTTCGTCCACCACCAAATCAATCCGGGGAAGCACATGACATTTATGCTCATTCAATACCCTCCAATCGACAAAATAGAACCGCTTGTACATCTGACGATTATCATCCGGTTGACCGGCTCCAAGGTTTGTCACAGCACCGGATCTCATCCTGAACTGAATTTCATTCTTAGGAAGATCGACATAAACCAGCGGAGCATTCCAACCGGCCAGAGCGGCGCCGCATCCAACCAAGATATTGATTCCGCCGGTCGTCGTGGGCTTCATTTTCTTCAACTTACCCTCATCAAACCAATCGATTAATTTTTTATCCGTGATTTTACCGAATACAGGGTCATCTCCGCCGAGGAAAGGGGCGACCATTTCGTCAATTTCATCCGAAGGACGCATCGCCGCATCAACATGATACCAATAGGCTTTTCTACCCCTTTTATTCAATTCAATCTGCACCGACTCTACCAATTGTTCCCAGAAAACACCGACATAACCGTCGATAACCACCTGTTCGTGCCGGGCGATCCATTCGGCTAGAGCTCCGGCCCCTTCTTCGATTTTTCCCGTTCCAACCGGAAATGCAGGATAAACATCATATTTTCCCGGAGAACTTGGAATTGATTTTTCCGGAGCCAGAAATTGTGTCGTTTTTCTCCATTCGATTTTGTCTTCCATTTCCTGTTTGTTTAATAAAGATTTTGCATTCATTGCCGCTCCGGTGATGGGAGCCTTATCCCACAATTCGCATATTTTTATCCGGGTATTCAAAATTCCTTTCCCGTTCAGATTTTTTCTAAGTTTTTCCAGGAAAAACCCGGAAGCTTTCGCAATATTTCCTCCAATAACCAACAGGTCGGCGTTGAAACCTTTCAACCAGGGGTAAATAAAGTCGGAAAAATTGGACGAGAACTCTTCAAACAGATCTAAAGCATCTTTATCTTCTTCAGCAGCAGATTTTACAATCTCTTTTACTCCGCAAACATTCATTCCCGTTTTTTCATTCCAACGATTGACAAACCAGCGGGTCGAAAAGTAATCATCGGCAATACTATTTCCGAAAGGAATGTTATAAAGGTAACCGTTTTCAGGTACTGCATCGCTTGCTTCCT
>JAITTA010000207.1 GCA_031287395.1 Dysgonamonadaceae bacterium
GTTACTGCGATCGATAACGAAAACAAGGAAGGAGAAGAGACCATCCCTGTCCAGGTGCTATTCCCCGAAAGAATTGAAAACGCAACAACAATTCATTACAAAAACATCATTCTGGACGACAAAACATCCCGTCATAAAAGTTATTTCAGTTTTGATGTTTCCCCGTATGTATTGGATGCCGCTCAGGCATTCCTCAATTACGAAAAAGTGCAACTCCTGTATACCAACCTGTTTATTTCAGGACAAAGTTACTCAGGCCCCTCACTCTTCACGCCCAACGTATCCCAGGGAAGTACGGTCAAGGGAACAATACTTACGACAAATCCCAATTGGCCTGTTACATCGTGGGGAACATTCAATGTCGGACGTCTACAGGCTATCGGAAGCGAAACCGCCTTTACATCGGCTACCGGTAAAACATTCGACGAACTCGACCGTATGACACAGGAAGAATGGAATACTCTAAATACCTATCTTTACAATAACGGTATGGGTGGATCGGGTATCATCCGGCAAGTTACGACTATCGATAACGGATGGATGTTCAGAATCGGATGGGGAGGCAGCGCTCCCGCTTCTTTTACCCGTGTTGCCGTAGGTATCGTACGTGGTTTTGGAGGAACTCCCTCTACCCAGGACGGCGAATCGACCGGCGCCTGGTTGGAAATCGAAATCAAAATGAGTAAAAATCCATACCGATAAATGAACAAAATTGTTATTGCAATCGACTCTTTCAAAGGTTGCCTGTCCTCAATGGAAGCAGGACAGGCAGCCTCCGAAGGAGTTCGTTTGATCTATCCGGCATGTGAAACCACTGTGATCCCCATTGCCGATGGAGGCGAAGGAATATTGAATGTATTGACTACAGTTACCGGTGGACGATATATCTCCGTGTACGCACACAATCCATTAATGGAATTCATTGAAACCCAATATGGAATTTCCGGAGACGGAAAAACAGCCCTGATTGAAATGGCTTCTATAAGTGGACTTCCTTTAGTTCCCGAAAACAAGCGAAATCCAATGTTGACAACAACGTTTGGCACAGGAGAATTAATTAAGGATGCACTGGATAAAGGGTGTAGGGAATTCATTATCGGAATTGGGGGAAGCGCCACCAACGATGCCGGTTTGGGTATGCTGCAAGCTCTGGGATATCGTTTTCTCGACTATCAGGGAAACGAACTCGGCCAGGGAGGACATATGATGAAAAATGTTTCCGGAATAGATTTTTCAAATGTTCATCCGGCACTAAAAGAATGTCGATTTACCGTAGCTTGCGACGTAAACAATCCTTTTTACGGCATCGAAGGAGCGGCCCATGTATTTGCCCGTCAGAAAGGAGCAGACGACCGGATGATCCGGGAACTGGATACCGGCATGCAATCTTTGTCGGAAGTCATCAAAAAAACAACGGGAAAAGACATTTCCAAATTTCCGGGAACAGGTGCTGCCGGAGGTCTGGGAGGCGGTTTTCTGGCATTTTTGAACGCAACGCTGAAGCCCGGCATTGAATTGTTACTCGATACCCTCCATTTTCAGGATAAAATAAAAAATACCGATCTCATTGTCACCGGAGAAGGCCGTGCGGACAAACAAACAGCTATGGGAAAAGTTCCTTTCGGGATACTGAAAGAAGCAAAAAAACAAAATATTCCCGTCATCATTATTGCCGGAGGCATTGAGGATGTGCCTGAAATGAACCGGGCCGGTTTCAGTGGAGTATTTTCGATACTTCCAGGACCGGTTTCCTTGGAAAAAGCCATGCAAAGCAACGATGCAAAAGAAAACATCACCCGATTGATATCCCAGATTTGCAATACAATCCGAACAATAAAATCTTAAAACCAACATTTTATGACAGCTATAGGAGCCATCATCGGATTAATTGTAGCCATCTTTCTGATACTGAAAAAAATCAATGCAGCATACAGCCTCATTCTGGGAGCAATTGTAGGAGGAATAGCCGGCGGAGTTTCCCTACCGGATACGGTTTCCCTTATGATCGAGGGGGCAAAAGACATTAGTCCCGCCGTTATCAGGATATTATCTGCCGGAGTCCTGTCGGGTATCCTGATCAAAACCGGAGCCGCATCACGCATTGCTTTAACAATCATCAAAACTCTGGGGGCAAACAAAGCCATCATCGCCCTGATATTATCCACTTTTCTGCTGACATCCATCGGTATTTTTATTGATGTTGCCGTCATTACCGTGGCTCCTATTGCTTTGGCGATAGGGAAAGGAATGAATTATTCCAAAATGAAATTACTTCTGGCCATGATTGCCGGAGGAAAATGCGGAAACATTATTTCTCCGAATCCGAATACCATCATCGCCGCAGAAAATTTTAATGCCAGCCTTCCGTCTGTTATGTACGCGAACCTGTTACCGTCCATAACAGGATTGATCTTTGCCATCTGGCTGATTAAATTATTTCCGAACAAAGGAGAACGGATCTCGGAACCCCTGGAATCCCAGGATACGTCATCTCTACCCTCTTTCGCCGGCAGTATAACCGGTCCTTTGGTAACGATCCTGCTCCTGGCCCTGCGACCGTTGTTTGATATTATCATTGACCCGTTAATCGCTTTACCAACAGGAGGTTTAATTGGAATACTCGCCATGAAAAGAACCAAACAATTACAAAAAAGTTTATCTTACGGACTGGAAAAAATGTCCTTCGTCGCAATTTTACTGATCGGAACAGGAACCATCGCCGGAATCATTAAGAATTCGACATTAAAAGACATTATTTTATCCGGATTGGATAGTCTACCCCTCGGGGAATCGTTGATTGCTCCCGTATCAGGGGCCTTAATGTCGGCTGTAACGGCTTCTACCACTGCAGGAGCTACATTGGCTTCCGCTTCCTTTTCGGACGTAATTCTCGGGGCGGGAATCTCCGCCGTATGGGGTGCTGCCATGATCAATTCCGGAGCTACGGTACTCGATCACTTACCTCATGGTTCGTTCTTCCATGCCACAGCCGGATCTGTCGAAATGAACCTCAAAGAACGGTTGAAATTGATCGGATACGAATCGATCATCGGTGGGTTTCTGGCAATATCGGGTTATATTTGTTACATTTTGCTTTAAAAAAGAAAAGGTTGTCATCACGACAACCAATCTTCATTGTTAACCTTAAATCTAATACCATGAAAAACACAGTACAAAGGTAAAACATTTTATGTTATAAAACATAATTTTACAGCATAAATTTTATCTCATTTAACATAGTTTAACCTTTAGGGTTAAAAACAAAAGTTCAAAGTCACGAGAAAATTACCACTTAATTCTCTATTAATCAATCAATTTACGATAACGTACCCGTTTGGGTTCGATATTTCCCATCCTCATTTTTTTGTTTTCTTCGTATTCCGAATAAGAACCTTCAAAGAAAAACACATCCGAATCACCTTCAAAGGCTAAGATATGAGTGCAAATACGATCGAGAAACCAACGATCGTGGGAAATTACCACCGCACAGCCGGCAAAATTTTCCAAACCTTCTTCCAAAGCTCGTAAGGTATTGACGTCGATATCATTAGTCGGTTCATCAAGTAACAATACATTCGCTTCCGATTTCAATGTCAATGCCAGGTGCAGGCGGTTGCGTTCCCCTCCGGATAGTACGCCGCAAGGCTTCTCCTGATCGGCCCCACTAAAATTAAACCGTCCGAGGTATGCCCGTGAATTGACTTCCCGCACACCCTGGCCTGCCCCCAGTTTAATCAGGTCAAGCCCGCCTGAAAGCTGTTCCCACACGCTCTTATTGTCGTCCAGACTGGCCCGCATCTGATCTGCATAACCCAGCTTAACGCTGTCGCCCAGGCGCAGTTCGCCGGCATTGGGCTTTTCATTGCCGGTGATCAATTTAAACAGCGTGGTTTTGCCCGCGCCGTTTGGCCCGATGATACCCACGCACGCGCCGGGCGGAACGGTAAAATCCATATTTTCGAATAACAGTTTATCGCCGAAGGATTTGGAAAGCCCGGCGGCTTCGATTACCAGTTTGCCCAGGTGGGGGCCGGCGGGAATGGTGATTTTATTGTTCTGCGCCGCTGAACGGGAAGACTCCCGCTCGTCATCCTGAAAAAGTTTTTCATACTGGGTAATGCGGGCCTTG
>JAITTA010000022.1 GCA_031287395.1 Dysgonamonadaceae bacterium
TTTTGAGCCATGTATATATCCCAACCTCTCATACCTGCCAGCCAATTATTTTTAATCATTTGACTATGAGGGCCACCATAAACATAAATTACCACGGGATATTTACGTGAAGGGTCGAAATCCACCGGCCGCACCAACCGATAATACAGATCGGATACCCCATCCGCAGCTTTAAGCGATCCTAACGAAACCACAGGTAATTTGTAACCGGCATACGGGTCGGACGCTTTTTGCAGTACTGCAGACTTTTTATTCCCTGTTTGAATCAAAACCTGATTCAAAGGGGTTTCCTTATTTGAATACTGATCCAACAAGTAATTTCCGGAAGGACTCAGTGAAGCGGCATGAACACCGGGTTCGTATGTTAGCCGTATTTTTTCTCCTGTTTCGATGTTTATCTTGTAAACCTGAGTTTCAACCGGGTTCAACTCATTGGACACAATAAAAACAAACTGTTCCTTATCATCCAAACCAATCAGTTGTAAAACATCGGCTTTGCCTGACGTTATCTTCCTGATTAAAGTCCCGTCGGTACGGTAAAGGTATAATTGATTGTATCCGTCACGTTTGCTTTGCCAGATAAACTGTTCCGGATTCCGTTTTAAGAAAAGCATGGGATTAACCGGTTCCACATACTTCCCGTTTGTTTCTGTAAACAAGGTCCGTTCCATCACCCCTGTCTGTATATTATAACAGTTTACGGTACAAGTATCCTGTCCCCTGTTTAACTCCGCAATATATAAAAATTTTTCGTCGGGACTCCAGGACAGGTTTGTCAAATAACGGTCTTTCGGCTCTCCCGTTTTCAGGGAAACAGTACGCCCGCTGCCCAAATTGTGTACGCACACGGTTACTTCATGGCTTGTCATACCGGCCATCGGATATTTGATAGATTTCAATTCCGCTTCACGTGTAGAAATATCCACAAGAGGATAATCACCGACCATCCTTTCATCCATACGATAAAATGCGAGGTAATTTCCGCCGGGCGACCAGAACGTTCCTTTATTGATTCCAAACTCATTGCGATGAACAGCCTGACCATTGATAATATTCTTGTCCTGGTCTTTTGCCACTTCCAACGGCAATCCTTCATCCGAAACGAAAAGATTATTATCGATTGTAAATGCAATCCTTTGATTCTCAAAACAGAAATCAACATTTTTCCAATCCTTTTCCTGCCTGATTTGTTTCAGTATTTGCTTGTTCCGGATATCGAATAAAATGTATTTCATCGAATTCTTATCTTCCAAAAGAATCGCTGCTACTTCACGTCCTCCTATTTTTTTGAAAGAGATCCGGCCGACATTGGCTTTATCGTCCGATAATATTTCTTTCAATTCTTTATTTGTAATCAATACCGTCTTCTTTGAAGGAGACTTGGGATTCACCAGATACAATGTATCCTGATTAGACATCGCTACCTGTTCTCCGTACCACCGGGTTTGAAAAGGGAAACGAGGGATCAACTTTGCATAATTCTTTCCGCCCGGAAGCAGGTCTTCCAGAGTCAGTTCCTGAGAAAGGACATTCACATTTGCAAATGTGAATAAAATAATCAACAAATAAACCAATCGCTTCAAATTTCCCATGATCCGGTATTTTTTTTCAATTTCAACCGGTGTTCTCCGGTTTCATCATTAAAATCTTTCCGTTTCCCGCTGAATATTTCATATTTACGAAACTCACAATCCAGAGAACCGTTGATCAACTTTTCTTTGGCAGAAGGTTTGAGGCCGATCTTATCAAAACCATCCTTATTCGAAGATAAAATCCATGCCGTATATCCGGTAAAAACATGCTTGATCCGTTCCCCAATCATTCCGTACAGGGCCATCAGGTCACGGGGATTCAATCGTTCACCGTACGGAGGATTAGTTACCAGAACACCTGGAAGTGGCGGAGCTTTCTCGTATTTCTGAAAAGGTTTAACCTCTAATTCAATATATTTGGAAAGCCCGGCATTCCTGACGTTGCGGGTTGCAATAGCAATTGCTTTATCGGAAATATCCGAACCGTATGCCTTATATTCAAATTCACGTTCTCCACTATCATCCGAACTTATTTCCCTGAATAACTCTTCATCAAAATCGTCCCATTTCTCGAAAGCATATTTTTCCCTGTATATTCCGGGAGGGATATTGCGTGCTATGAGTACCGCTTCCATGAGTAAAGTCCCGGAACCACACATCGGATCTACAAAATTGGAATCACCTTTCCAGCCTGTTTTCAGGATCATTCCGGCAGCAAGCACTTCATTCAGAGGAGCCTCTGTTTCTTCAATCCGGTATCCCCGTTTGTGAAGAGATTCTCCCGAACTATCGATCGATACCGTACAATCCTTATGGGAAATATGGACGTGAAGCTGTAAATCAGGATTATTTATCCTTACGGAAGGACGGTCTTCCCCTTTTTCCGTAAAGTAATCCACTATCGCATCTTTTGTCCGGTATGCAACAAATTTGGAATGAGTAAAAACCTCCGAATGGACCACGGCATCAATGGCGAACGTCTTTTTCCCATCCAAATACCGTTCCCAAGGAATTTCCTTTACTTTTTCATAAACCTCATCCGAACTCTTTGCAGTAAAAACAGTGATGGTTTTTAAAATCCGAAGAGCTGCACGACAATGAAAATTCGCTTTATACATCAAAGCCTTATCCCCTTCAAATGCAACCATTCTCCTTCCCATTTGCAAATTATCGGCGCCGAGGGCTATCAATTCAGATGCCAGTACCTGCTCAAGTCCATACAGGGTTTTCGCGACCATTTGAAAAGTATCTTTCATATTTAACTTATATGCTTTTATTTATGAGGTGCCCCAAATTCTTTACAGGACATCCGATCAATTTTTATTGTCCAGATTTTCACATTGATCACAGCCGGGTCCGAATATTTGAATTCTTCATCGGAATAATGAGACATGATCATATTCAGAGCATCGACTTTTTTTTCAAAATCATCCACAAAACGTACAGTTCCGTATGCAATTACGCTTCGGGCTTTCATCCGGTAACTACAAGCCACCTGCGGATGCTGGAAAGCCAATTGATGTCCACTGCTGAAAGTAATGCAAACACGGTTGTTTTTTTCAAGCAACCGGATACTACGTCCTTCCGGAGCCGAATGAAGGTAAATCACCTGGTCTTTATACCCAAAGTTCATAGGAATGACATACGGCTCGTCGCCATCGACGAATCCAACGTAACAAACGTCGCAACCGGCTATGACTTTTTCTATTTCTTCGCGATTCTCAATATAAATTGTTTTCATGATTCTGAGGGAAAAATACTATTAATTGGTCCATGCGACATCGGGCGAATACAATTTGTACTTCCGGTATTACCGGATTTTTGTGCCTCGACCGGTATGGATTTCCGATGCATGTGAAATGATGATCTCTTTTACTCCGGAACGGATAGCCTCCAATGCATTTTCAAGTTTAGGAATCATTCCTCCATTGATAATTCCCTGGGAAACATACTGTTCAAACAGACAGGTATCTATTTCAGGAATCACACTATCATCATCGTTTTCATTCGACAAGACTCCTTTTTTCTCAAAGCAATAAATCAGCCGGACATCAAAGTACCGGGCAAACGCTTTCGCTGCCTCTCCCGCTATCGTATCTGCATTCGTATTCAGGATATTTCCTTTTCCATCGTGGGTCAAAGGGGCTAATACGGGAACAACTCCACGGCGGATCAATTCGGACGGAAGTTCGGCATTGACCTGTTTCACATCCCCCACATAACCATAATCGATGTTTTTTACCGGCCTTTTATCTGATAATATGATGTTTAGGTCCGCTCCGGTTAACCCGATTGCATTCAATCCTAACGATTGAAGCCCGGCAACAATATTTTTGTTTACCAGGCCTCCATATACCATTGTGACTATTTTCAGAGTTTCGCGATCCGTGATACGACGTCCGTCCACCATCCGATTTTCTATTCCTAATCGTTCGGCAATACGTGTTGCAGAACGGCCACCCCCATGTACCAATACTTTGTGGCCTTCTATAAAGGAGAAATCTTTCAACAATTGTTTTAACGATTCTTCTTCTTCAACAATTTTTCCTCCTACTTTGACAATTGTCAACTCTTCCATTTAAATTAAAGAAATGATCAGGCTACAAATTTAACCAAATTTTCGGAGTTTTTCAAATTCAAAGAGATTCAAACGAAATATTATTTTGAGTTCTAAAAACCCTCTTTTATCTGCCTGAGCGCTTTTTCCGGAACTTCGAGATTATGAGAGACATTAGGAGTCGAGACCTGTATAAGAGATTTTCTTGTATTAATCCGACGGATGTATTGCCGGTTTATTATCAGGCTTCTCCCGGTTCGAATAAACAGGTCTTGAGGCAACGCTTTTTCGATTTCGCCCAAACGTTCGAAGATCTCTTCCGTATCGCCGTTGGCCAGAGCGATTTGCGCGTAGTTTCCATCAGCTTTGACAAAAACAATATCCTCCGGTTTCAAAAGAATAACTCCACTGAAATTTCTAAATTTTAATATTTTTTCACTTTTAATAACGTTAATTAAGGATTGTATGCCGAAAGTGGAGGTGGAGCGTTCCTTGAATCGTTTGACGGCTTCGGAAAGACTATCCAGCATCACCGGTTTTACCAAATAATCGATTGCAGCCAGTTTGAAAGCTTTCAGAAGGTATTTGGAATCGGTATAAGCCGTGGTAAAAATAATTTCAGGCGGAGTAAACGTGTCACAACTCAGCGTATATAGTTCTTCGGCAAGCCACAAGCCGTTTTTATCCGGAAGCTGGATATCCAGAAAAATCAGATCGGGTTTAAGACGTAAAATCTCAAGAACATGTTTATTATTTGCCGCCACTTCACGACCGACACCGTTATCTTCTACGCTGACACAAACACGATCACCCGTCTGAACAGCTCTAACGACCAACAAGCCGCCCGATTGAATCATCGAAAATCCGTGTTTAACGGCGTTTTCGCAATAAGTATGTAAAACTATGTTCGGCATTTGTACGGAATCATTAACCGTTTCATCGATTTCGAACCGGTAATCAAATTTACCGAGAAAACGCAGCTTCTCCAGTTCGAGGTACATCTTCACATACTCCATGCCGGTTCATACGGAGGATGGAATACCAAACCGGGAATACAATATGTACCCAACGGCAGAAGACCGGTAGCTCCTTTTTCCTATTCCCGCGGGGGAAGTCCTGTTATAGATGAAAAATCCCGGGAAGGTGAAGGATTCTTTTATGCATCCATTCCTGCATCAAAAAAATTCATGCACACCCTGTTCGAAAATGTTGCCAACGAACCGTTACCTATTTCAATTACTATAAATGACAGGAAAAAAGAAAACTATGTTATCCCTCCAAAAGAAAAATTAACGGTAAAAAATGACATCTCTTCTACCAAAGGTGAAATTAATAACACTTCCCAATTTCCCGAATAATAAGCTTTATCCAATTGTTTCACCAGTTCCGGATTATGATTCAATTTAGCCATATGTCGTAAATCATTATAAACATAAAAGTTCAGCCATTTCCGGATTCGGATACAAGCGTTCTTTTACTTTCATTGGAGGATATAATCCGCCATAACTTTGGAAATAAGATGCTTTCTGATCAATACACCAACGTATCCCATTCATACATGAACTCGTCCTTGTTTTTTTATCATCGACTTTCCTTTGTTTTTTACCAATATACCCGTTCATGTAAAAAATCCGGTGATTCATGTCCCGTAAAATATTGTTCGTAATTCAACCGTTCAAATATTTTTGCTTCAAAAAAATTTCATTTACGTTTGCTTGCAGAAGAATTTCATTATTTTTATTAAGCCCATTACAACAGGATTTTTTCTAATAAATAATATTTTTATATACAGTTATATAAGTTTAATCAATTGCAGTTCAATTTAAATTAAAAAAATATTTTTTAACTTTAATTATAGAACATTGTTGGAATATTTATATAAGTTTGAAAATTATTACTCTGTATGTTTTATTTAAATCTTACACTCATGAAAAAGAATTTACTTTTAAATGTGATGTTGATGTTACCAACATTTTTTATTTTTGAATCGGTCTCTACAGCGCAACCAAAATCTCTAATTGGGGAAAACAGTAATTTTACTTTAAAAAGTTCAGGTTCTGCCATTCAAATTACACTTCCCGACGATACTTATACCTCCAATACGACTTTGATGGATATTTCCGGGATCTACGATGGCGAACAACTCAATTCCTTATCGCAGGACGGCTTTACAGTTACTTTCAGCACCAATCTCATGAAAGATCACGTCGGCAATGGTTGGAATGTTCCTCCCTATGTGGAAACTGCAACTCCACATGCGTTGATTGGTATAGGTTTGGAAACTCTAACAATCAATTTCAGCGAACTTGTATACGTTTTCGGTTTTGAAGCAATAACAAATAGTTATGATGTCGAAAATCTACAACTCGACCTGTATAACGGAAGTACGTTATGTACTTCCATTTCATTAGAGGTATACGATCATTCACTACTATTTGCTGCAGAAGCCGGCGCCCTGCCTTTCTCACATGCAGTGATCACCGCGTCTCCGATTTCAAATGGATTCGCAATTGCAAACCTTCGTTTTTCCAGAAACAAATACATCAATCCGGACCAGCCGGGACCCACAGTCTTGCAGGAACCGGCTGATGCAACGATTTGTATTGGGGACAGTCATACTTTTGAAGTCATAACAGAAGAAAATAACCTGACTTATCAGTGGTACAAAGGTAATTTCCCGATTCCGGGAGCCAATAAAAATACACTGACGATCTCTGATGCAACATTGAGTGATTATGAGCTTTATTATGTGGAGATAAAAAACGGCAACAGTATAACTATCAGCAGGAAAGCAAGATTATGGATTGCAAAGCCATTACCGGAACAAATGTATCTGACCGAATATCCGGATCCCGCAATTATTGGGAAAACTTATCCGGTCGCAGTGACAGGATATCCGGATATTACAAAATATACCTGGAGCTATTCTATGACCGGAGCCAGGTTCAACCCCTCGTACAACGACAGAAACAAGGCTCAGGTTACCTTTTATGATTCTGCAGCAGGTAACGGAAAAATCATCGTAGAGATGGAGCATGTTTGCGGCAATCGTACAGTAACACAGGACATCTCCGTAAAATACCCCACGGGAATGGATGAAATGCTTAACAACCGGACACGGGTCGCACCAAATCCGGTAAAGGATCAACTGACAATCGATAACGGACAATTGACAATTACGGATATCCGGGTTTCCGATACGAACGGACGTATTATTTACAAAGCAAAACCCGGTGTTTCCGGCCATCAAATACAAACTTCGGATTGGCCCAGTGGAATCTATTTAGTGAAAGTGACTTCTTCGAATAACACATCCAAAGTTTACAAAATTGTCAAAAATTAAGAAACTGTTTAAATTTTTCGCGAAAAGAATTTGAGAAATAAAAAGCGTCTATTTCGATGGCGGAATTTTTGATAATAGCGGGCTATTTGATAAAATTCCCGACAAGAAATAGCCTT
>JAITTA010000246.1 GCA_031287395.1 Dysgonamonadaceae bacterium
AAGAAAGAAAAGCAAGTGAAAGCCCGCTTATTTCACCCGGTTGAAAGATTATTAGGTACATTTGAATATGGCGATTCTCTAACCGTTTCAATCCCGGCGTTTCGGTCATTGCTATTGAGTGTGTCATCAAGCGATGAATACGAAGAACCGGGCATTTCAGGGGTCGATTTTGAGATAGTGAAAAATGTTCCGGATCAACCGCTTGTTATTCGTCTCTTGGGATTGCCCGGAACAGAAAGTTCCATAAAGATGGAAAAAATCTCTGGTGTAAAAAAGGTTGAAATTGATGGAGAAAATATTTCGGAATTAAAGAATGGCAAATCAACAAATATTAAATTTAATGGTGAAAAGCTCAAAGACCCTTATCATCGGAAAATAGTAGCAATGCAACGCTCTGAAATTCCTGAAGATGCTGTTTCTATCTATGAAACTACTATATTTGCAGCAGATAATAATGCCATGGAAATACGTTCATTATTTCGTTCGGGAGAAACCAATATTCCGCAGGTGAAAGCCGCCCGCGACGCCTTCTTCAGCCAGCAGGCTTTCGTTAATAGAGGAATATGGGACGGACAACTGTTTGATGGTGATATGAATACGGGCTTTTGGCCTTCAAGAAGAAAGGGGGACATCCGGATAAAAGGAGGTTGCTTCCGGTTGGATCTGGGAGAATCAATCTATATTGACAGTATTATCTTTAAAATCCATAATGAATATGAGCTTCAACCGTTTTTGATTGATGAAGGAAATTTTGTGCAGGTATCATCCGATTTGAAAAAATGGAAGCGAATCACATTTTTGGCCGGGACGACCATGAATGTGCCGGTGCGAGAAGCAATGCGCTATTTGAAGATGAATCCTTTTCCGGAAGCTATTGCAGAAATTGAAGTTTACAGTAAAGGTGCGAAAGTTTCTTCCGGTAAATTCAGAGCAAGCAATCTGTTTGCCGATTCGAATGTGATGAAATGTGCCGGATCATGGTCTGCTTCCTTTCAACTGAATGAAATCCCGGAAAACAGCTATATAGCTGTTGCAATAAACGGTGAACATGGAATTGAGGGAGCTTATGCCGCTCTCAAAGTGGAAGGACAATATCTGGGTGCGCCTTCCCGGGCGGTTTCTTATCCCGCTAACCCATGGGAAAATGTAACGGCAGGAGCAGCATCTGGTTACACTTATTTCTTCCCGCTTACAGAAGATATGAAAGGTAAAAAAATAGAGGCCTTTGTTTTGGAATATGGTAATAAAAAAACGGATATGAGGCCTGAAATATGGATTTCGGCCTACCCCGCGCCATACAAAGAAAAAATAATGACCGTTACTTACGAATAATTAATTAAATACAACCATGAAGAAGAATTTGATAATTTCGATTTTAGCAATACTCACAGCTACAAATCTATTACATGCGCAGCAAGTAGAATGGGTATACAGCACGATGGAAAATCGATGGCAAAAAGGAGATAAAATCAATCTGGAAAATAAACAGGTTGGAGATGCTGATATAAAGATAACTGATGAAAAACTCCAAATAATCGAAGGTTTCGGCGGTTGTTTTAATGAGATGGGCTGGGATGCCTTAATGTCGCTTCCCCAAAAAGAGCGGGATGAAGTGTTGGAAAACATCTTTAGCCCGGCAGAAGCCAATTTTACTATAAACAGAATGCCGATGGGAGCCAGCGATTATGGCTTGAACTTCTACTCTTTCAATGATGTTGCAGACGATTTCAAAATGATCAATTTCAATATCCACAGAGATCGTTATATCCTTATTCCGTATATAAAAGCTGCGCAGAAACTAAACCCATCCTTCCGGATATGGGCTTCCCCCTGGTCTCCGCCGGCGTGGATGAAAACGAATAATCACTATGCGGGTAGCATGGATGAAAAAGGACGCGATTATAATGGTCTTGCACGGGAGCAGGCAAATTCGGAACATGCTACCGGATTTAAAATGCTGAAAGGTTACCTGGAGGCCTATGCCCTTTACTTTGCCAAATTCGTAAAAGCCTACGAAGCGGAGGGAATAAAGATTGAAGCAGTCCATGTACAGAACGAACCCTGTTCGAATCAGAAGTTTCCAAGTTGCAAATGGCGCCCGGAAGATCTGAGTTACTTTATTGGAGAATACCTTGGACCTAAATTCGAAGAAGAAAATATTGAAACGGAAATATTCTTCGGCACTATTAACACACGATTCCCGGATTATTTTCGAACTGCTTTGAAGGACGAAAAAGCAAAAAAATACATTAAAGGCATAGGGTTCCAATGGTCCGGAAAGGATGCAATTCCTTATATCTATAAAGAATATCCCGGCCTGAAACTTATACAAACAGAATCGGAATGTGGAAACGGGAATAATGACTGGGGCTATGCGGAATATACCTGGGGATTGATCAATCACTATCTTACAAATGGAGCCAATGTTTATACTTACTGGAATATGGTGCTTGATAAAACAGGAGTCAGTACTTGGGGGTGGAGGCAAAATTCAATGGTATCAATAGAAAAAGCAACCGGCAAAGTGACTTATAATCCTGAATATTATGTAATGAAGCACCTCAGTGCTTATGTAATGCCTGGGGCCTATCGCTTAAAAACCAACAAACAGGATAATCATTTAGCTTTTGTCAATCCGGATGGGAAAATTGTAGTAATTGTAACAAACAAAGAAGAAGTAGAAAAGAATATTAAGATCAGTTACAACAACAAACGGATGATCCTTAATCTAAAAGCAAAATCTTTTAATACAATTCGCTTCTGATAACAATCTGATAATAGTATGGAACTAAAAAGAATAATATCGCTGGTCTTGTTTATTCCTGTTTTTTTTAATATCGCCGCACAAGTAACACCTGAACAGCAGTATCAAAAACTACAACGTGAATTAGCTGCTGGTTGGAATACCTGGGATACAAGGAGTGTCCTGACTCATGTGCTGCTTCCGTATGGTGCTGCCATAGAACTGAATCTCGCAGATGACGAGGGTAATAGAATTAATACCTTCCGTATCGGCGGACAGCCGCTAATGCACCCGGGAGCTCATGCCTACGACGGAAGCTATACTGATGTGTCACTCGAATGGAAGGGGCATAAACTTCGGGTACAAAGCGCATCGGAGGGATTGAATAATGTAATCCTGATAACCCCATTGGAAGGGAACCGGAAAAACGGACGGCTGATCATTGTTCCTAAATCCCTTTGGCAAAGAGCGAATAAAATTGTGATGGAAAACGATAAATTCTCCATTGCTCCTTACGGTTTCGATATAAAGATTCCGGTTACAACCCAGGGGCTTTTCATTGAAGGAAATGAAAAGGAAATAAACATATCTGTTGATGAACCGGTAGCCATTTGTTGTGGACAGAACATGACCATTCGGGAAGCACAAAAATATATTGAAGAAAAAGGCAATGCGTTTGTTAAACAAAACAAAGAAAAATATAAGAAAGACTACGAGTTGTATAATGCCATGCAAAGCGTATTAGCTTGGGATAATATTTACGATCCTTCAATCAGAAAAGTGATTACACCGGTCAGCCGGAACTGGAATGTCAACTGGAGCCACCACCCCGAATTTGGAGGGTTTGTCCTGTTTTGTTGGGATACTTATTTTGCAGGTATGATGCTTGCAACAGATAACAAGGAACTGGCTTATGCAAATGTGGTTGAAATTACAAATTCAATTACCGAAATGGGATTCGTCCCGAACTTTTATACCGGAAATGATTTGAAATCAAGGGACCGCTCTCAACCTCCTGTTGGTTCTTTGGCAGTATGGACTATCTATGAGAAATACGGAGAAAAGTGGTTTCTGGAATTATTGTATGATAAACTGCTCACATGGAACAGATGGTGGAATCAAAACAGGAATATTGACGGTTTGCTATGTTGGGGAAGTACTCCCTATGAAAAAGTCACCTACCATGCACGGGAAAGCGGAGGAATAAATGAATTATATTGTGCAGCGCTGGAATCCGGATTGGATAATTCCCCGATGTATGACAATATCAAATACGACAGAAAACGTCACATGATGCTCCTTAATGATGTGGGATTATCTTCTTTGTACATAATG
>JAITTA010000008.1 GCA_031287395.1 Dysgonamonadaceae bacterium
ATCAAAAATTGACAACAATGGGAGTCCCTATTACCTTTATACAAGAATCGGATACGTTTGACCACAAAAAATTCCCATTTATGATTGCTCCTGCTTACGAGATGATAGACAACCATTTACTGTCCAAATGGAAAAATTATGTCACAAACGGGGGTCATCTCATTTTGACAACACGCAGCGGAATGAAAGATAACAGATCTCACTTGTGGGAGACCCTTTTACAACAACCTATCCGGGAATTAATCGGAGCAAAAGTAGAATATTTCGACCAATTACCCCCGGCAGAAGAAGCCCACGTTGCTTTCAACGAAAACAATTATGCATGGAACGTTTGGGGTGACATCCTTACTCCTTTGTCGGGAGAATCCTGGGTTTCGTATTCCGATCAATTTTATGAAGGGAAATCCTGCGTCGTAAAAAACTCATTCGGAAAAGGTTCGGTTTATTATATCGGTATAATATCCAAATCCAAAGAACTGGAAAAACAATTGCTGAGAAAAATTTATACGGAAGCGGGGGCTTCGATTCTGGATCTGCCCGACTATGTTTTTACAGAATACAGAAACGGCTATTGGGTTACAGTCAATTATACCTCCCAAATGGTAAATGCGCCTGTACATCCCGGCAAAACAACCGTAATAGGTTCAAAAGAGGTACCTCCCGGAGGAGTAACGGTTTGGAAGTAATCTTACAAAAATTATCATGAATTCGTGGTAGAATTAATTATATTGCTTATTTTTGTTGTGGTTTCAAAAAGTCAGGTAAAATAGAACTTATTGGGACCCGGAAAATGACAAGCGAAACAAAGGGTAAAGTCTATGTAAAAAAAATCATAGAGGAGTATAATGTCTTCCTGCAATCATGGGGACATTCCGATACTTGGGACTTAAGTCGATTCAAGACTTTGGAAGATATGATTTTTGAAATAACCAGGATCAATGTAAACGCCAATACGCTTAAAAGATTCTTCCAGCAGCGTACCGAAAATCCGCAATTGGCGACAAAAGACGCCCTGTGCCGGTTTTTAGGTTACTCAGGTTATACCGATTTCGTACTCAAAAAGACAAAAAAAGAAGAAATACAGGATCTTTCTCAAAACACGACACAAGGTCAGACCAAAAAAACAGATACCGACGAAGATATCTCCGGTTCCCAGCGGAAAAATAACGAAAAAAATCAGATAAAATATGCCGGTAATTCTCCTCAATTCAAAAAAGAAAGGAATAAATGGTATATTTACATTATTACAAGTATCACCATTTTGATTTTGGGATACTTCGCTTATACATACAAGCTAAAAGATATGTATATCAACCATTTGATTTCTTCCATTGTATTTTCGGCCTCAAAAGTTAAGGGTACCGGTCCGTTGACCATCACTTTTTTCTATAAAATTTCGTCTCTGTTATTCGACGACATCTCTATTGTTTATGAAGAATCCAACGGAGACATAACAGAGAAGAACCTGTTTAAAAATACAGAGAAGGTAAACGCTACCTATATTTATGAAGGAGAAGCTTATTGTTATCTTAAATACAAGGGGAAAAACATAAGAACCATCCACCTGGAGATACTCAAACCCGGATGGTCGGTACATGTCCGTGAAGAAAAAAAGAAATTTTTCAAAGTTTTACCTATTAGCCAAGCATTTAATCCCGGGAAATATGTAAGTCTCCCTATCGACAGCGTACCCACGGAAGCACGGGCTAATCATCTCTTCGTCAGTTACGTATTCTACAAAGAATACCTGGTGGACGGAGACAATTTTATTTATGAAGCCAGACTTCGTAATTCGGCGGCAGAAAATGCAATTCCTCTTTCCGATATTGTCATGTATATCCGTTCGGATACAAACATGCATGGTTTTGCAATGAATGAAAACGGCTATGCTTACATCAAATTTATCAGCGGGGAAAAAACAATCAAAGGAGACGAATACAATCTGAGCCGGTTTAATTTCAATTCTTCCGAATGGCATATAATGAAAATCAAAGTTGTTAACAAAAAAACTACATTTTATGTCGATGGAAAAGAAATTCTGGGGATGGATTATAACGAGCCCCTGGGATATGCCAATGAATTAATACTCCGTTTCAAGGGTTGCGGCGCTGTCGATTATGTAAAAATTTTCACCCTCGATGAAAAATTAATCTTTGAAGAGAATTTCGACCGGATCATCCGCTAAACCTGACCCAATCAGGTAAGATCGCAGTTTGTTCACGTTTTGTTCACGTTTTGTTTTTCCTTTATTTTCACTTTCATTTCATTATCACAACCGAATGGGGATATTTTTGTAATCAAAAAATGATGTGCGTATGAAAAAACAATGGATGTGCCTCCTCTTCTCAAGTGTATTTCTTTTTCCTAATTTATACTCTCAAAATTTGAAAGAACCTCCTGTTGAAAGTGTAAAAAAGATAGGTGACAAACTGATACGCGAAACACCTTTTGCTTACAAACTGGTTGTTGCACCGAACACAGCCTCCTTTAATAATTTAAAATTCATCGATTTCGGACGAACTTTCGGTATGGGCAAAGAAGCGGTAGCCTATGCATACACTCAATTGTCATTTTCCAAAGATACCACAATCTGTATAGAGACAGAACACAATGACGCATGTAAAATCTGGTGTAACGGTAAACTCGTTTATGAAAAACAGGGAAAAAGAAAGATACAAATAAAAAGAGACGAAAGGAGTATGAAAATGTCTTTCTCATTCGACCTGCCCTTAAAAAAAGGATTAAATGATTTACTTATCAAATCGGAGACAACAGGTAATGATTGGTGTGTGTTTATGCAACCTCCCAGTAAAAAGGATGCCGTATTAACCACGACACACGAATATCCCGGTATCGGACTGGGACAAATAAAAAATACAGATCCGAAAGTCTCCGAATTGACGGACTGGCTGGTTGTTGGTCCTTTCCCTCCCGGAATCAATACTCCGCACGAACCTGAACAGGAATTCCGGTTTGGCCGGATGTATAACGGCCTCGATAGACTCATAACCTGGACCATCCCAAAAATAGAAATCCTGGGGAACATGATCGACCCGGCTCCCTGGGGTACCACCTATCAATGGAATTATCATAACAGCGGCGTTGCATGGGCTATGCAACAATTGGGAGAACTCAGTAAAGAGCAAAAATATACTCAATGGGCAAATAATTATTGCGATTATCAAATGGAGGGAATGCCTTTCGTCAATTATCAGGTCAATGAATTGAAAGCTTATAATTCGGCCAATGCGCTGGTTATCGGTTCTACTCTGCTTGACTTCACCCTTGCCCCCTCACTCCCTCTCATTTATCGTTTGCGGATGGAAAACGAGTTTAAAGGCCGGAAAATTTATGAATCCTATATCGACAAAATGATGCATTACGCCCGTTTCGAACAAATCAGAAGCGAAAGGATGACCAACTATACACGAAACACCCCCGAAGAATTCACCGTTTGGGTCGATGATATGTTTATGGGGATTCCTTTTCTGATCCAGGCCGGATTATATACGGATTCCATGAAATTGAAAAAAATATTTTTTGACGACGCTGCCGGACAGGTATTGGATTTTCACAAACACATCTGGGATAAAGATGCCGGATTGTATATGCACGCAAATTATACTTCCCGTCCGGAAATAAAACTCCCTCATTGGTCACGGGCTAACGGTTGGGCAATCTGGGCAATGTCGGAAGTATTGATGGCCTTACCGAAAAACCATCCGGACTATGCTGAAATTCTGAAACAATACCGGACATTTGTTCACTCGCTGATAAAATTTCAGGACGACTCCGGTTTCTGGCACAATGTCATTGATAGAAAAGACTCTCCGGAAGAAGTCTCGGGAACAGCCATATTTACGATGGCTATAGCCCGTGGAGTAAGATACGGATGGCTCGATAGCAAAAAATTCATACCTTTGGTAATGAAAGGATGGGAAGCGGTCGCTTCCGAAATTGAAAACGATGGTACCGTCCATAAAATATGCGTGGGAACCATGTGTTCCGAAGATATCAATTATTATATGAACCGTCCTTTTTACGACAACGATACACACGGTTCTTTCGCCGTAATTTTTGCGGGGATTGAAGTGCAACGTATGATAAACGAAAAGCAAAAATAAACTATTAACTTTAAAAAATATTTACTATGAAAGCATTAAAAATAAGACCGGTATTTTACCTGATTTTATTGATATTCGTTCAAACGACAACCGTTTGTGCATCTTCATTTACAGAAAGACGGAATTACATTCTGGATTATTATTCCAAAACCTATCCGAATGCCCAGTTTTGGGGAGATGATGACATCAAAACCGCCATGGGATTTGTTTTGGCAAGATTAGAAACAAAAAGGGATGTAAAACAAGCTCTGGATATGCTCGACCGGATGCAGGATATTCCATTCGAGATGTTCGACCGGCATCAGAACATCGATGCCTACCTGCGCTTCTCATCCGTTTATCCCGAAGCCCTGAAGAAAAAAGTGAGAAAAACCATGACAGACACCGATTATCTCGAAGACGGCAGCACGGAGAATCATAAATTAATGTTCAAAACGGCAGGTTATCTTACGGCTTTGGCATTCCCTGATTGGGAAAAGAGTGCTCATACAAAGGACCATTGCAGATCGGAACTGATAAAAATGATGGAATCATTTGTAAAATACGGACAAAGAGAATATGATTCTTCTACTTATGGAACATTTTACATTACCTGCCTGTTATCCCTGTACGATCATACTCCGGATCCGGATTTGAAAAACAGGGTTCAAATGACCCTCGAATGGTGTTTACTCAATTTTGCACCGGAATGGTTAAATGGCTATTTCATTGCTTCGACGCTCAGAGAATACGAATTCGCCTGTTCGCCTAAAATGGAAATCTCATATCCACTTTTAGGTTGGTTATACTTTGGAGGAGGACCAAATCCGAGTTTAGAACAACATTATAAAAATGGGAATATTGTAATCAACAATGAAGGTTTTTTCGTAGTTTTAGCTACAATTTCTTCTTATAAACTCCCGGTAATCATCGAAAAGATTGCTTTGGAAAGGAAAAATGCCTATGTCCATAAAGAATCCCACGACATGGATCCTTTTTGTCAGTTAAATTACCCTTGGGGATTCAAAAAATACACTTATATCAACAAACATTACGGCTTGACAAGCCAATGGGATGGACTGAGCCTGGGTTGGAGCGGTCAGATGAGACGCTGGAAACTGGTTTGGGAATCAGATGCTCCCGCCAGTACTTTCTTTGTAACTCACCCGTGTTATTATGAAGGAGCTGCCGAACATTTAAGAGGAGCTACCCCCAGGGAACAAGTTCTGCAACATAACGGAACGCTGTTAGCCATGTACAAAATAGAATCTGCAGAACCTCATCCGTACATTACGGGAGTTGTCCCTGTCGATGCAATCAAACAAATAAAAGAAGACAAATCCGGATGGATCTTCTTCGACGGAGGCAGTATTTTATTCGCCGTAAAATTTTTCCACCCGTACCAATGGGTTGAAGACCGATACTTCCGTACAGTGAAACATAAAATGCTGCAATGCGACGAAAGAGGAACTGCCATGGTACTGGAAACCTGCCTGCCCGAAGAATACAATCCTTCGGGCTCAAAAACCGCTTTGGACTTGTTCGCAGAAAATATTCTCAACAAAACGAAACTGGAATACATTCACAAAACGGTGGAATACCGGGAAGCAACTTATCACTCCCTGAAAGGAGATACCTTAAGAATAGTATACAATTACGGCCGGTATATCAATGGTGAAAAGGTTGATTACAATCAATGGCCTCTAATCTCGGATCCCTGGATGTACCAGTCTGTGGAAGGCAGGTTCCTGAATGTGACAGACGGACAAAACTTCAGGGTTTACGACTTCCTGAACTGGAAAATCAACGCAAATTGAATGATTGATCTGAGTAAATTTGCTTTTTCATACAACAGTCGTCCTATACCGGCATGGACCAGGTCACCGTCCTGGCCCAGGAAGGAAACCAGTTGACCGACATCCTCTCTTTTGTACTGTTACTGTCTTGCGGAAATATTGGGTTTATAGAAATAAAGTGTATATTTACTGCCCGGTATCAGGATATTTGTCTCCGGACAGGTTTTGCCGGAGATGCGACCTTTTTATGGATACAAAAGGCGCTGTTCTGTTAGCCGTAGTGGCAAAGGTTTCATCTTCTCACGTAAAAGAGTATGCTATGGACGAAAAGAAAGAAAGGAAAGTCATCTACCTGGCAGGTGGGTGCTTTTGGGGGACGGAACATTTCCTCAAGCAAATACGGGGTGTAGTGGCGACCGAAGTAGGGTACGCCAATGGAAAGATCGATAATCCAACCTACCGGTCCGTATCGGCAGGAGATACATACTTTGTAGAAACCGTTAAGGTGGAGTACTTGCCCGGACAAATCAGCCTGGGAAATCTGCTGGAATTATTCTTCAAAACGATAGACCCTACCAGTCTCAATAAGCAAGGGAACGACAGGGGGACCCAATACCGTACGGGCATCTACTATACCGACCGGGAAGACGAAGCCAAGGTGAAAGCTGCCCTGACCCGGCTCGCAGCGGTATATTCCAAGCCGGTCGTGGTAGAATGCCTGGTCCTGGAGAATTACTATACAGCCGAAGAGTACCACCAGGATTATCTGGATAAGCATCCCGAAGGCTACTGCCATATTCCTCAAAAGCTGTTTCAAATGGCCAGGGAGGCAAATCCGGCTCCCGGGTGGCAGGCGTACACCAGGCAGGATGATGTCACATTGAAGAAAAAGCTCACTCGCCTGCAATACGAGGTTACGCGCAATAACGCGACCGAGAGGCCATTCGAAAATGAATACTGGAATGAGTTCAGGGAGGGCATTTATGTGGATATTACCACAGGCGAACCGCTATTTATATCCTCTGACAAATTTGAGTCCGGTTGCGGCTGGCCCAGCTTCTCTAAACCTATAAAAGAGGAACTGGTCACAGAGAAAACCGACAAGTCGCACGGAATGGTCCGCCGGGAGGTCCGCAGCAAGACAGGGGATGCGCACTTGGGACATGTCTTCAACGACGGCCCACAGGATAAAGGCGGGCTAAGGTACTGTATCAATAGCGCATCGCTGCGCTTTATCGCCAAAGAGAAGATGGAAGAAGAAGGCTATGGCCGGTATCTTCCCCTACTTGGGGAATAATCCTTCTGGTAAGTCCATATTTGTGAAGAAAAATCAATCATGCCTGCGTGGAAATGGTTGCGTGAGTTGTAAATAATAGAATATCAACAAATTATAATTTCATCTTCATCGCTGCGATTGCCATAATCGTAATTTTTCTAAAAATACTTTTTATTTGTTTTTAATTTAAATTAAT
>JAITTA010000040.1 GCA_031287395.1 Dysgonamonadaceae bacterium
ATTACCGCAGTATTTAAGATACGGGTTTCTTCCGAAACCCACTGTTGCTGTTTTCGAATGTTGCGATGTAACTGAAGCCGGCGAGATCATCCTGACCTCTGCTGTCGGTATTGCTCCTACAGTGGCTCATCTGGCCGATAAAATATTTCTGGAGTTGAATCATTTTCATCCGAAAACTTTAAGAGGAATGCACGATATTTATGAGCCTGCAGATCCTCCTTTACGTCGTGAAATTCCTATTTATAAACCCAGCGACAGGATTGGTGTTCCATATATCAAGGTAGATCCTCAAAAAATTGCCGGGATTGTTGAAACCAACCTGCCGAATGAGATCGGAGGATTTACTCCTACCGATGAGGTTACCGATCAGATCGGAAGAAATGTTTCGGATTTTCTTACAGATGAAATTAAGGCAGGGCGTATTCCCGCATCTTTTCTTCCTGTACAATCGGGAGTTGGAAATGTAGCCAATGCCGTGTTGGGGGCGATGGGTTTGAATCCGAGCATTCCGGCTTTTGAAGTCTATACGGAAGTGATACAGGATTCCGTTATCAAGTTGATGAAAGAAAACCGGGTGAAATTTGCCAGCGGTTGTTCGTTGACCTTGAGCGCCGAAACTTTGAACGATGTGTATGGTAATCTGGATTTTTTCAAAGAACGAATCGTATTGCGTCCCCAGGAAATTTCCAATAATCCTGAAATCGCAAGGCGTTTAGGTTTAATAGCTATTAATACGGCTCTGGAGGCGGATATCTTCGGAAATATTAATTCGACGCATGTTGTTGGTACCAAGATGATGAACGGCATCGGGGGCTCGGCCGATTTTTGCCGTAATGCTTACCTTTCTATATTTACAACACCTTCAACGGCTAAAGGCGGCAAAATCAGCGCTATTGTACCGATGGTTTCCCATCTGGATCATACGGAACATTCTGTTAAAATCCTTATTACCGAATGTGGAGTGGCCGATTTGAGAGGACTTTCCCCGATACAACGCGCAGAAAGCATCATCGAAAATTGTGTGCATCCGCAATATAAACAATTGTTGAGAGATTACCTGAAATTAGGAGTTAAGGGACATACTCCACAACATCTCGAAGCTTGTTTTGCATTCCATGATGCATTCAATAAAACCGGAGATATGAGTCAAGTTAATTGGAATGATTCTAAATAAGACTATTCAGTAAGTAGAAAAACTGGTTACACGAATTTAAGAAAAAAACGCATCATTACAGAGCAAAAAGAATCAATAATTGCACTGTAATGGTGCAATTATTCTGAAAAATCGCACTGTGATAACGAAAAAGTTGTATCTTTGCAGCCCTAATCTAAATTTCTTTGTATGGAAAATTTAAAGGAAGCATATCGAACATGGTTTTGTAGTAAAAGATAATATCGAATTTGGCTACGAAAATGTTATCCCGCTCTGGCAATTCGGATTGATGTATTAAGACGGTAAGAACAGATTTTTTAAGAGCATGTAAACCAATAAGAAATATATTCCTGTTATCTTCAAATAGGAATACGGTTCTTGCAGGAGAAAGCGGCAGTAATGCCGCTGAGCAAAAATCCTGTTTTTTTAGGGATTTGAAAAAGAATTTTCACTACCTTTACGCCTTAAGCAATAGAGTTTATATTGAATCCATCTTAGCAATGCTTTGCTCCGCCTTTGTCCGGCGGGTCTTTTCATCGTCAGAATCGACCTCAAAATTAACTTGTTTTGTTAGTATTAACAACGGTCACGAGAACGTACAACACAATGTCGTGACATATTTTGATAATTATGAAATCATTTTTTATTGGAAACAAAGAAATACGGTTACCAATCATTCAGGGCGGTATGGGTGTAGGTGTTTCGCTTTCCGGTTTGGCTTCTGCTGTTGCCAACGAAGGCGGGATAGGTGTCGTATCGTCTGCCGGATTAGGACTGCTGTATAAACAGGATCCTGGCGATTATCTGAAAAATTGCATCTGGGGACTCAAAGAAGAACTTCATAAAGCCCGTGAAAAAACCAAAGGTATTATTGGAGTGAATGTAATGGTTGCTTTATCAAATTTTGCGGATATGGTTCGTACTGCAATAACGGAAAAAGCAGATGTCATATTTTCAGGTGCAGGCTTACCGTTGGATTTACCTTCGTTTCTTACTCCTGACAGTAAAACACTTTTAGTCCCTATTGTATCTTCTGCCCGTGCCGCTAAAATAATCTGTGATAAATGGCAAGCTAATTATGCTTACCTCCCCGATGCCATTGTTGTGGAAGGCCCAAAAGCAGGAGGACATTTAGGATTTAAGAAAGAACAAATTGAAGATGAAAACCATTCACTTGAACATTTGATACCGGAAGTAGTTGCCATTGCCTCTCAATATAACAACAAAAAGTTTATACCGGTAATTGCTGCCGGAGGTATTTCTTCAGGTGAAGATATCCGCCGCTTTATGGAACTTGGAGCAACAGGTGTACAAATGGGCAGTATTTTTGTTCCAACAGATGAATGCGATGCTTCTCCGGTTTTTAAACAGGTTTATATCGACTCTTCACAAAAAGATATGATGATTATCCAAAGCCCCGTAGGTATGCCCGGACGTGCTTTCAATGGCGAATTTATCCGCAGTGTGAACTCCGGAAATGAAAAGCCGAAGGGTTGTCCGTATCACTGTATCAAAACTTGCGACTACACTAAAAGCCCTTACTGCATTATCAAAGCACTTTATAACGCAGCTAAAGGAAATATGGACAAAGGATATGCTTTTGCCGGAGCGAACGCATATCTTTCCGAAAAGATCAGCAGTGTTAAAGAAGTGATCAACAATCTGAAAGAGGAGTTTGAGATTGCTCAAAAGAAAGTAATAATAAATAATTTTTAATTTCTATTATTTACTATTTTTGTTTGTTGTCCTGCTAGGATTCGAACCCAGACAAGCGGAACCAGAATCCGATGTGCTACCATTACACCACAGGACAATCTCAATTCGGACGCAAAGGTATAAAAAATCAGATAAAAACAAATCACCACAGGAAGAATTTTGCTAGGTTCTTCCAGGCTACTCCGGGCAAATTTTTTTTTATACTAAAATACCGGGCAATTGCAAGATGCCGGAAATATGACTACCTTTGTTCCTACAAATCATTTGTGACCCCAATGCGGTAACATGCTAATCTTGTATGTATGAAAAATCTGTATACTACGGTTAACTTGAAACAAGCCGTTTATGATATTGTAAACCTGATACCGTACGGACGTGCCACCAGTTACGGGGCAATTGCACGGGCTATCGGTTTTCCGAATTGGTCGCGGAAAGTAGGTAAAATTATGAGTGAATGCAATTCTTCAGAAAACACGATCCCGGCCCACAGGGTGGTGAACAGTCAAGGTATCCTGACTGCCGGAAATGCGTTTGGTAGCGATGGGGAAATGCAAAAGTTACTCGAATCGGAGGGGATTACGGTTAAAAACAACCGGATTTGTGACTGGAAACGCGTATTCTGGGACCCTCTCAAAGAATTGTAACCGGTGCCGGGTAAACTTGAAGTTTATCCCGACAATTTTTAACTGCAAAAATACACTTATAATTATTAACTAAAATTAACATTTAAATATCGAAAATATGCGCAGGAATTTTTACTTTTGTTTTAATTATGGAAAATCGTTTCATATATGAAAAACACGTCCGAAGAATTAGATGATTCTTATAAAGTTCCCAACCTTGAAAAAGGAATTTTGATATTGGAATTGTTGGCCTATGCCAATAGGGGGATGACTTTGCAGGAAATCAAAAACGAAGCCGGTAGTTCGCAGACTACAACTTACCGGATACTCAATACGTTGGTCCGTATGGGCTATTTACTTTACAGTAAAACATCCAAAAAATACAAACTTTCAAGAAAAATACTTATTCTTGGCTTTCAGACCATACAGGAACATAATTTACTGGAAGTGGTGCTTCCTAAAATGCGTGAATTGCGGAATATCGTGAAGGAAACCGTTTGTTTTGGCGTGATGGGAACGGAAAAGGGTCTTTTTATAGAACAGGTACTGGGTACCCATCCGTTCTGCTTTGTGCTTTCGCCCGGGAAATCTTTTGACCTGCATTGTTCCGCACCGGGAAAAGCCATGATGGCATTTATGTCGGAAGAATCCCGGAAAAATTATTTGTCCAAAATGAATTATCAAATATACAACAAAAATACGATTTCATCCGAAGAGGTATATCTTAAGGAACTGGAAAAGGTACGTAAGTTGGGTTATGCCGTCGATATGGAAGAAGAATTGAATGGAGTTGTATGTGTGGGGGCCCCGGTTTTTAATTATAGTAAGGCTCCTTGTGGAACAATATGGATTTCAGGTCCGAAAGACCGTTTGTCGGAGGAAACGATTCTGATGTTTGCCAATGAAATCCTGAATATAACTCACAGTATCTCTTTTGATTTAGGCTATAATAATAGTTAAATAGAATAACGGCTGATGCGTAAATTTTCATTCATATCTTATTTTTTTCTATTGGCTTTCGGAAGTCTGACAGCCTGGTTGATGAGTTTTGGTTCGGTTAAGAATCAGGTGGGAGGTGTATCTTTACCTCATTATCCGACGGATATCAAGGAAACTTCGGAACACCGGTTCTTGATTTCAAATAAAGGGAGTAAAACGGTAGAATTGTATTCCCCTGATTTTGATAAACCCATCGATTCCTGGTATTTTACCGAAGTTCCGACCGGAATTGCGACATCCGGTAATTATGCTTATATCACGACATTTGAAACGATTGGAAAGGTTTATTTCTTGAACCTTAAGACCGGAAAAGTGGAAAAGGAACTGACTACAGGCTCCGGAGCTACTTCTCCCGTGTTATCGTCCGATGGGAAAACCCTGTATGTTCTTAACCGGTTTCAGTCCACAGTGAGTGAAATCGATTTGCACAACGGTATGGTTATCAATACGGTAAAAGTATTACGTGAACCTTCTTGTGCTGTGATTAGTCGGGATGGTAACTACCTGTTTGTATCGAATTATCTCCCTGCTCAACGGGCTGATGTCGACACGGTGGCTTCTTGTGTTTCGGTCATCGATCTGAAAAAAATGATTAAAATAAAAGATATCCAATTGGCTAATGGCAGTAATGCCCTGAGGGGAATGTGCCTGAGTCCGGATGGAAAATATATTTTTATTACTCATAATCTGGGACGTTTCCAAGTGCCTACGAATCAATTACAGCAAGGATGGATGAATACCAGTGCGATTACTGTTGTGGATGCTGTCGGACTTGAAAAATTAGGTTCGGTATTATTGGACGATCCTGATCGCGGGGCTGCCGGAATCTGGGGAATTCATTGTACTCCGGATAAGATTGTGATTACACATTCCGGAACCCACGAAATCAGTGTTGTTGATTATCCCGAAATGATGAAAAAATTCATTGCATATCCGGATAAGCCTTCCCTTGATTATGACTTGAGATTTTTGTATGGAATCAGGCGACGTATTCCTTTAATGGGCAATGGCCCAAGAAATTTTGTCGTTTCCAATGAAAAAGCATACATTCCTACCTATTTTTCCGATACCCTTAACGTGGTGAATTTATCCGATTATCAGGTAGATATTCATGCTTTAGCTCCCAACCGGATCGAATCGGCTGCCGATAAGGGAGAGAAATATTTCCACGATGCCGCTTATTGTTTCCAAGGCTGGCAGTCTTGTATCGGTTGCCATCCGGACGGTAGGACCGATGGAATGAATTGGGATTTGATGAACGATGGAGTCGGTAATCCGAAAAATTGTAAAAGCATGCTATACAGCCATGTTACTCCTCCCTCCATGATTTCAGGAATACGTGAATCGGCTGAACTGGCTGTCAGGAAAGGATTTTCCCTGATTCAGTTTGCCGAAATTTCCGAAGAAAATGCAAGTTGTGTCGATGAATACCTGAAGGCGCTTCGTCCGGTTCCAAGCCCGTATCTTGTCGATGGAAAATTGTCCGAAAAAGCGGAATTGGGAAAGAAAGTATTTGATAAACTTCATTGTGGGGAATGTCATTCCGGAATTTACTTTACTGATATGAAATTACACCGTATTGGTGAGGATATCGAATTTGAAAAAGGCTGGGATACCCCTACGTTAATAGAATGCTGGCGTACTGCTCCATATCTTTTTGACGGCCGTGCGACGACTATGGAAGATGTTTTTGAAATTCATAAACATGGAATCGATAAGAAAGTCTCAAAAAAGGAGGTAGAGGCTTTGGCTGAATATGTTAATTCGTTGTAATGATGTTGGTTAGTTGTAAATATATTAAATCTGAGGGAATTACTATTGAAGAACAGTTGGATTATTTGTCCGGTTTCTGGAAAGGAAAAATTGTCCGTCTGGTTTTCTTTGGAAATCCCGGAAGTAATGAAGAATATCTGGATCATCTGGGTTTAATTGCGAAAGCGGTAAAGTCTTATTTCGGAGAGAAAGCACCTGTATTCAGTTATGT
>JAITTA010000028.1 GCA_031287395.1 Dysgonamonadaceae bacterium
GATTATGCTGTTTGTACTGTTATGTACAGTAAGCGTTAGCAGCCCGATATTGAAGTCTCAGGAACTCCCTCAGATGATACCTCCTTCCCCGAAGGCCTCTTCCATTATCAAGTACGGGGAATATCCCGTGAGTTTATATACAGGCTTAGTCGACATTTCCGTTCCTGTATATACCATTGACATAAAAGGAATTAAAGTTCCCGTCGAATTCAAGTACCATGCATCGGGCATCAGGTACGACGATACCAGCCTGGAAGTTGGCCTTGGCTGGTCGCTGATAGCAGGAGGAGCTATTGACTGCACAGTACGTGGAATGCCGGATGCTCCCGGAACCGGAAATGTATTCATAAAAGACATAACCGCCATAGACCCGATCGGAACCTGCAATCATTCCGGAGACATTAGCGGCCTGATCGATGTTGCCAACGGTAGCACCTTGTCCCCGAAAAGCGCATTTGGATCTAAAGACGGCGAACTGGACGTGTACAGTTATTCTTTTCCGGGATATAGCGGTCAGTTTTGCATACCGTATAATATGGATTTTCTGGGCGACCGTGGGGCCCTGTTTATTCCGGCCAATCCATTGAAGCTCGAACCGGCTCCCAATAACGGATTTATACTCAAAGATGATCAGGGGATCAGTTATACTTTCGAGCAAATGGAATCAAGTGATTTCGGACGTCACAAAACCAGCTACCTGACAAAAATTATTTCTGCCGACAGGAGGGATACGGTATTGTTTAATTATACTGTATACCCGTCCGGTTCAGCCGGAAACGGAATTTACCGTCATTATGTGGGCATGACCAAAATAATTCAGGAACCGGTAAATGTAGTCAACAAAAATAATTACGTTTATGAACTTCCCATAACGATGGAGTCGGGCGGATTGGAGCAGAAGTTATATTTTCCGCCGCGCCTGAACAGTATTGTTTTTAGCGGGGGACGTGTGGTATTTGAATATTACAACAACTTGGCAACATCCCGCGACTTGAGAACCGTAAAGATATACAACAATGTGGCTTCCGGTCCATTGCAAACGATAACCTTGGTAAAAGGCCAGTTTGAAAACAACCGCGGCGATCGTCTGGATCGGGTTGATTTTTCCGACAGCCAGGGAAATGCATATAATTACCGGTTTGAATACAATGGAAATTCCGTGACAGGGGGCAGTGGTTACAATGCGGGATTCGATTATTGGGGTTATTACAATGGACAGGGGGTATCAAATTCCAACTATTTGCCTGATTTTTCCGTTTCGGTTCGCCATCCTGTTTTTGGCACGATCACTCAATCATTGAGCAATTTGGACAGAAGTGCGAATGAAATCGCCATGAGAAACGGGATTTTGAATAAGGTTGTATATCCAACCGGAGGCTATACCGAATTTTATTATGAGGCGCACCGGGCAAATATACGACAGGCTTGCATGTGCTCTCATCTTCAACAGAGACCAAAGACGGAGTATCTACGGAAATCCATTATGATGCATACAACAGCATTGGATTGCCTACGGAAATCCGTACTGTACCAAACTCTGGAGAAAATACAATTCTGAAGTATAAATATCCGACGGAATTAAGTACGGTACCACCTTACAATGAAATGGTTGAAAGGAATATATGCGCTTGTAACAACTTATAAATACAAGCCTTTGTCCGGAATGACGGAAATGATCGATCCCCGCGGGATAGTAACAACGTACGAGTACGACGATTTCCAGCGGTTGAAAACCGTCAAAGACCACAACAACAGCACGGTAGAGGAATATGAGTACCACTATAAAAACCAGTAAGGCAGATTTTAATAATAGTAAATCGAAGCAGGAATATTAAAAAATAAACCTTTTTGAAATACTTTCTCTGAGCGAAAGCGGCAAAAAAATGAAATAAATTCAATTTTTTTGCCGCTTTGGGTATCTCTAAAATAAATCAAAAACGCACCTACCGTGTCCGGTTTTCAAAGACTGCTCTTTGTCCTGCTCCGTAAATACCACGCCAACAAACGGTTTTTCAAAACCGGACGGTTCCTGCCGGTGGCGGCAATGATTTTCAGTAACCCACACGACGAAGTATTTCAATCCGTTTCTTCCAGAATAAATAGATCTTCCACCGTTTTTTCGCAAATCCTGGCAATTTTTAAAGCCAGTATCGTTGATGGTACATACTTATTAGTCTCTATTGCATTGATGGTTTGGCGACTGACATTCACCAGACCGGCCAGTTCTCCTTGAGTCAAATCTTTTATCGCCCGTTCTATTTTCAAGTTATTTTTCATTTTGATCGTCTCCTCTCATTCTCTTTTTCCAATTGCTTTGATTTATAAAGTACAAAATGAAACCGTACCAGAAAGATTATTAATAAAGCAAATAAATGAATAATCATTACGTCCAGGAATGAAAAACCGTAGATAAATACGATACAAAGAATCAGAAGTCCGTAACAAATGTAAGTTGCCCACATCAAAGATTCCATCCTGATTTTTGCAACATATTCATCTTCTATTTTTTGTTTGGAAAATCCGATAAAAATACTTGCAAGAATAAAAAATACTGCAAATAATTCATCTCCGATGTTGTTTTTCGTAACAGACCACAAAGAATTTTCCGTACCCCGCGAACTCAAAAATTTTTCGGGAAATAGGGAAATTACTTTGCAATCAAAAAATTTGTAAGAATCAAGACCGTCGGGAGCGACAAGCGCCATCACCAATAAAATAAGGGAAATTCCCATTAATATCCAACCAATTCGTTTACACTTGTTTGGAAAAAGATAATTTGTCTTCATAAAATAACAGATTAAAATTGATGGCTCAAATGTAAAGTTTATTTTACATTAAGACAAGTATATTTTACAATTTATATTGTTAAAAATTCATAAACGTACGGAAACCCGTCCGGGAAGATACTTTTACACAAATTAAAAAAGCAATTGATATCTGCTCTTCTAAAAAAACAGAAAAATATAATGTATCTTTGTGTGATATAAATTTTTTATTTCTTCATATTTTCCATGAAAAACTTGAATCATAATTTTAAACTGAGAAAAGCGGCTTTATTGGTATTCCTTTTATTTTTATTCTCGCCTGTACGACCAATAGAAAAGATAAAAAACACCAAGGATACCGAACAAGAAAGTCCGGCAATCATTACTGCGAAAAAAATCAACCCAACGACGGTTGAAGTATTGCTATCCAACGGTCGACGGACAACATTTGATTTTTACGGAGAAAATATATTCCGGATTTTCAGGGACAATTCGGGGGGAATCATAAGGGATCCCGAAGCCAAACCGGAAGCCAAAATCCTGATAAACAATCCAAGAAAACCCGTTTCAAAATTAGTTTTAAACGACTCCCACGATGTTATTTCCATCTCTACGGGAAAAATAGATATCCAATTGGATAAAAAGGCCTCCCTCCTGAAAATAATCAATCTGAGAACAAACTCAATCGCATTGGAAGAAATCGTTCCTCCTCTCTTTGAGAAAGATAAAGTTACTTTGACCTTGAAGGAAAATCCTCAGGAATATTATTATGGCGGAGGTGTCCAGAACGGACGATTCTCTCATAAAGGTAAATCGATTGCCATCGAAAACCAGAATAGCTGGACCGATGGTGGAGTCGCTTCCCCTACTCCTTATTATTGGTCTACCAACGGCTATGCCGTCCTGTGGCATACTTTCAAAAAAGGGAAATACGACTTCGGAGCAAAAGAAAAAGGCATTGTCAAATTATATCATGAAACCGGTTATCTGGATATTTTTTTCATGATTAGCGACGGCGCCGCAGCTCTTCTGAATGATTTCTATCAACTGACCGGAAACCCGGTGTTGCTACCCAAGTTCGGGTTTTACCAGGGACATCTGAATGCTTACAACCGGGATTATTGGAAGGAAAACGAAACCGGAATCCTGTTTGAAGACGGAAAACGATACAAAGAAAGTCAGAAAGACACGGAAGGAATAAAGGAATCCCTGAACGGAGAAAAAAATAATTACCAATTTTCTGCCCGCGCAGTCATCGATCGTTACAAAAATCACGACATGCCGCTCGGATGGCTTCTTCCTAACGACGGGTACGGCGCAGGTTACGGACAAACGGAAACGCTGGATGGGAATATTCAAAATCTGAAAAGTTTAGGAGATTACGCCCGTAAAAACGGCGTCGAGATCGGACTATGGACGCAATCCGATTTACATCCCAAAGCCGGGATAAACGCCTTGTTGCAACGGGATATCGTCAAAGAAGTACGGGATGCCGGGGTGCGCGTACTGAAAACCGATGTCGCCTGGGTCGGCGCCGGATATTCCTTCGGATTAAACGGCATCTCCGACGTGGCCGGCATTATGACTTACTATGGAAACAACAGCCGCCCGTTTATCATCTCTCTCGACGGATGGGCCGGAACTCAACGTTATGCCGGAGTCTGGTCGGGCGACCAAACCGGCGGAGTATGGGAGTATATCCGGTTCCATATCCCGACCTATATCGGCGCCGGCTTATCCGGACAACCGAACATCTCATCCGATATGGACGGTATCTTCGGTGGGAAAAACCCGGTCGTCAACACCCGGGATTTCCAATGGAAAACCTTTACTCCCATGGAATTAAATATGGACGGATGGGGCGCCAATGAAAAATACCCCCATGCCCTGGGAGAACCGGCCGCCTCCATCAATCGTTGGTACCTGAAACTCAAATCGGAACTGATGCCCTATACTTACAGTATTGCCGGAGAAGCGGTTGAAGGACTTCCTATGGTCAGAGCCATGTTTCTGGAATATCCGAATTCCTATACCAAAGGAAAAGCGACGCAATACCAGTTCCTGTACGGACCGAATTTCCTGGTAGCCCCTATTTATCAGGAAACTAAAACAGATGGAAAAGGAAACGACTTGCGCAATGGAATTTACTTGCCGGAAGGTTCCTGGATCGACTATTTCACCGGAGATCTGTATGAAGGGAACCGTATCCTGAACAACTTTCCCGCCCCGCTTTGGAAACTCCCCGTATTCGTCAAAAACGGGGCAATTATCCCAATGACCAATCCCAATAACAACGTTTCGGAAATCGATCAAGGAATCCGCATCTATGAAATTTACCCGCATGGTTACAGTTCGTTCACGGAATACGACGACGACGGAATCTCCGAAGAATATAAATCCGGAAAATATACCACGACTCTAATCGAATCCATCGTAGATAAAAAGAATCGTCTTACAATAACCGTATATCCGACCAAAGGAGATTTCGACGGTTTTGTCAAGGAAAAAACAACCGAATTCAGAATAAATCTGACTCAAAATACTAAAAAGTTATTTATTAAAGCCGGAAATAATAAAATAAAGCTGGAAGAAGCAAAATCAAAGAATGAATACCTGGAAAAAGAAAATGTTTTCTTTTATGATTCCGAACCCGATTTAAACCGGTTTGCAACCAAAGGAAGCGAATTTGAAAAAATGAAAATCATCAAAAATCCACAACTTCTCGTTAAATTAGCATCCTCTGATATTACTTCAGATCAGATCACTTTGAATATCGAAGGATTTGCGTTCCATTCTCCCGATAAATACAGGATCAGTTCCGGAGCGTTGACAGTTCCGTCCAAAGTTCTGGTTTCGGATGAAAACACGGAAGCTTACAAATTGAAACCCACCTGGGAGAAAGTAAATAATGCCGATTTCTATGAAATTGATTTCAACGACAGGTTGTACACTACCATCAGAGATACGGAACTGTTATTCGAAGGATTGGATGCGGAAACCGCCTACCGGTTTAAAATACGGGCCGTAAACAAAGACGGGTATTCGGACTGGACCGAATTCGGCGCCACAACGAAGAAAAATCCTCTGGAATTTGCGATACCGGGTATTACCGGAGAAACCACCGCCGAAAACCAAGGACGTTCATTGAACAGGTTATTTGACTTTGAAGAAGGCGAATTATGGCATACAAGATACAATGTAAACGCTCTTCCTTTCGATCTTGTGATGGATCTGAAAACAATCAGTCAAATTGAAAAATTCCATTATGTGCCTCGTGATAATGCCGGAAACGGAACCATTCTGAAAGGATCGGTTTATTACGGCATGGATAAAGAAAACTGGACGGAAGCCGGAACATTCGAATGGATGAGAAACAACGAAGTGAAAATATTCGGATTTACCCAAACTCCTGCGGCGCGTTATATCAAATTAACCGTCACGGATGCCGTGGGTGGATACGGATCCGGAAGAGAGTTGTACGTCTTCAAGGTTCCGGGCACGGAAAGTTATTTGCCCGGGGATATCAACAACGATAAATTGATCGACAGGAACGACCTGACGTCGTACATCAACTATACCGGTTTGAGAAAAGGCGATGCCGATTTTGAAGGTTATATAAGCAATGGAGACCTCAATAAAAATAACCTGATAGATGCATACGATATCTCTGTTGTTGCAACACAACTCGATGGAGGAATCGACCGTAAACAGACGGAAAAGATAGAAGGAAATATCGAAATCAGTACTTCCAAGCGTACTTACAATAAAGGAGAGATCGTCGAAATCAAGGTGAAAGGAACCCATCTTCGTTCCGTCAATGCATTGAGTTTCGCTCTTCCTTATAATCCTCAGGATTTTGAATTTATCGGAATACAGCCATTGAATATGAAAGAAATGGAAAACCTGACGAACGACAGACTCCATACGAATGGAACGAAAGCGTTATATCCGACATTCGTCAATATCGGAAACAAGGAAACAATCGAAGGCGACGCCGATTTGTTCATTATTAAGCTAAAAGCCGGACGGAATGTAAAATTCGATCTGAAAATCACCGACGGATATTTAATTGATAAAAAACTAAACAGCAAAAAATTCTGATACAATGAAGACCCGTTTTATTTTATTCGTTTTTTCTTTTTTGTTTGTCTTTCACCTGAAAGCTGCCGGTGAAAAGTTTATCCGGGTTTCCACAAATGAAACCGATTTGATCCTGCAAGTGGCTTCCGACGGACGTTTGTATCAAACCTATCTGGGAAGTAAACTGGCAAACGAATCCGAATTCGGGAACTTACCGTATGCCCTCGGGAAAGTAAATCCGGGCGCTTCCCCTCTCAAAAGGGAAGTCTATCTGTGTTCGGGAACCGAAGACTACTTTGAA
>JAITTA010000063.1 GCA_031287395.1 Dysgonamonadaceae bacterium
AAAGGCATTCCGTGAGTGGCGCATTTTCTTTCGTACGATTGTCCGTCTTGTGTCAAAGCGCCTTTTCCCATGACGGTTTTTCCGATGATAAGGGTTGGGTAGTCTTTCTCTTTCCAGGCGTTTTTTAAAACCTGACGGATAGAGTCGGTATCATTACCGTCGATTTCAACGACTTTCCATCCCCAGGCTTCGTATTTTTGGGTAACGTTTTCGCTTGTTACCGCATCTGTGTTTGTTGAGAGTTGAATATCGTTGGAGTCGTAAAACATAATCAGGTTGTTCAACCCTAGATGACCTGCAATTCGTCCTGCACCTTGAGAAATTTCTTCCTGAATACCTCCATCCGAAATGAACGCAACTATTTTTTGAGTCAATTCTCCTCCCAGCCGGGCATTCATGAATTTGGCGGCAATGGCTGCTCCTACAGCGTAGGTATGTCCTTGCCCAAGTGGTCCGGAGGTGTTTTCTATGCCATGTGCAATATCAACTTCCGGATGTCCCGGAGTAATACTTCCCCATTGGCGAAATTGCTTCAGGTCTTCCAAGGTGTATTTTCCGGCCAAAGTTAATACCGAATAAAGCATAGGCGACATGTGGCCCGGATCGAGAAAAAAACGGTCTCGTCCTTCCCAACCGGGGTTTTCAGGGTCATAAACCAGAAATTCACTGTATAAAACGTTGATAAAATCAGCGCCTCCCATGGCACCTCCGGGATGTCCGGATTTTGCTTTTTCTACCATGGAAGCGGATAATATCCGGATATTATCCGCTGCTTTTTGCATCAGGCCAAGATCGTTCATAATCATATTAAAAAATTATAATTTGAAAACAAACGTTGAATATAAACATTTGACTTTCATGGGGTTGTATATTTTTTTATTATTCTTGAAAAAGCAAAGATAATAAAAGTAATCGAAAAACTACCACCGGTTTCTTCTGTGCGGATTTGAAACCGGTAAAATAAATACTCTTATACGCTAAACACGAATTTCCGCTTAATTCA
This sequence comes from Dysgonamonadaceae bacterium, assembly GCA_031287395.1. GTDB lineage: Bacteria > Bacteroidota > Bacteroidia > Bacteroidales > Azobacteroidaceae > BNXB01. The sequence goes on from JAITTA010000063.1 coordinate 1,004, forward strand.
ATCCGACCGATTTTTTCTTAGCCGTTACTTTTCCTTTGGATTTATTTAAAGAATCTTCTCCGGATACTTCGGAGTCAGCCAAGGCTAATTTTTTTTTGAGTATTTCTATTTCAATCCCCTGGTTCCGGATTGTTGTCAACAGGGAATTTAATTCCTCGTTATCGATATTGCTTGGGAATTGAGCTTCCACACGAGTTTTGAAATCACTCAATACATTCATATAGTTATTGAAAGCGTCGTAAGCATTTTCATACGGGCTAAACGCACTGGGTCCCGGGAATGTTTTGGTGCTCATAAAATGGAAATGGTCGCTGGTTTGAAGGTAAACCCAATCCTGAAGGATTCGGCGATCTTCACATAAACGTACACGTTCTCCGATTTCATACAGCTTTTGAAGCGCTTCTTTCTGAAGTACATTTCCCTGCCAAGGGCTGAGGTCTTTTTCTTCTCCTGCCCAGGAACACGGATACGGGACTGCGACGGAAGCAACCGGCTTCAGTTTATTGACAATTTCGGAAGGTGTCGAGAACCCGATATTCTTTTCAAAGGCATATCTTGGGAGGGCTTTGAAAAATTCGAAGATACCGGTTTCTCCGGGTTGTAAACTTCCCAGGGTTTCATAGTTCATGAAGATATTCACCAATTGTTCTTCTTCCGACAAGGCATTGATCCAATTGATGAATTTATCGGCAACCAACGGATATTCGCTCCAGTCGTAGTTGGAGAAACGGAATGAAATATCGTCACTGAATTTGGAATTACGCAATAACAACGTTAATTTTGGATTAACTGCCGACGAGTACAAGTAATTCGGACTTTTCCATCCCAGCACATGTTTGGCACCTTCCGTAAGCATAGCTTTATAACCCATTTGGGCAACCAATTCTCCGATATCGTCCGAATATATTAGTTCTGTATTGCGGAAGACTTTCGGTTTTTGTCCGAAAAGTAATTCGATTTTATTGGAATGAGCTTTTACCTGGTTATTAAATTCTTCAGGATCTGTCAACGACGATAAAGAATGGGCATAAGTTTCCGCAAGGAATTCGACATGACCTGTTTTAGCCAGTTCCCTGAATCCGTCGATAGCTTCCGGAACATAGATTTCCAATTGTTCAAGGGCGATTCCCGATATAGAGAATGCGACCTTGAATTTACCGTTATATTCTTTTACCATACTGAGCAGCATGGAATTTGCCCGTAGGAAAGATTTATCCGAAATACGTCGTATGATATCTTCATTCGAAAAATCGTCATAGTAATAGTGGTCACTTCCAATGTCGAAGAAACGGTACCGTTTCAGCCTGAATGGTTGGTGAATTTGGAAATAAAAACAAATAGTTTTCATGATGTATGATAATTTAATTATTTGCGCTATTAGTATGATATTTTATTGTATGACACTTTCATAAATATTCCGAATTTTCCATCCTGCATATTCCCATTTAATTTCGTCCACTTCTTTTTTTCCTTCTTCTTTCAGGTATTCCGCCATTGAAGGATAAGTAATGATGGAGTACATCGCATCCGCCATTGCTTCAATATCCCAGTAATCGGTTTTTATTGCTTTATCCAGGATTTCGGAGCAACCCGATTGTTTGGAAATGATGGTAGGTACGCCGCATTGCATCGCTTCTAACGGGGAAATTCCAAAAGGTTCGGAGACAGAAGGCATCACATAAACATCGCTGGATTTCAGGACTTCATATACTTGTTTTCCTTTCATGAATCCCGTGAAATGAAACCGGTCGGAAATTCCTCTTTGAGCAGCCAGACGAATCATTTGATTCATCATGTCTCCATTTCCGGCCATGACAAAGTGTACATTCTTTGATTTTTGCAATACTTTAGCAGCAGCTTCTACAAAATATTCCGGACCTTTCTGCATGGTAATACGTCCGAGGAATGTGACTACTTTATCTTTAGTTCCTTTCAGGGAAGTTATCGCTTCAACTTCGGGACTCAGAGGTTCTACGGCATTGTGTACCGTTGTTACTTTCTTCGGGTCTTGATGGTATTTTTCGATAACGGTATTTCTTGTCAGGTTGCTTACAGTGATGATATGGTCGGCATGATCCATTCCATCTTTTTCGATGCCATACACCTGTGGATTTACTTTTCCCCGGCTACGGTCGAAATCGGTAGCGTGTACATGGACTACCAGCGGTTTTCCCGTAGAATATTTGGCATGGATTCCGGCCGGATAGGTAAGCCAGTCATGAGAGTGTATCACATCGAAATCGTAAGAACGCGCAATGACCCCTGCCACGATGGAATAATTATTGATTTCTTCCAACAGATTTTCCGGGTAGCGTCCTGAAAAATCGATACATCCCAGATCGTTGGTGTGCAGAAAACTGAAATCTGCATATAAATGATCCCGGAGGTGAAAGTATTCCTGGGCATCCATATATTTTCCAATACGCTGGTTGACATAATCCCAATTGACGTCTTTCCATACTACAGGAGTATTGCAGGTCCCCAATAAACGCAAAAAACTTTTATCCTCATCACCCCGAGGTTTCGGCATCACGAACGTAATTTCCATATCATCCTGTTTTGCCATGCCCTTAGTTAGTCCATAACTTGCAGTGCCGAGTCCTCCCAGAATGTGGGGGGGAAATTCCCAACCAAACATTAATGCTTTCATCTTTTTTAAGTTATAAGTTTTAAGTTATAAATTTTGTGCGTAAGCCGGTTTATAACTTAAAACCCTTTTAAA
>JAITTA010000079.1 GCA_031287395.1 Dysgonamonadaceae bacterium
CATCCTCACGGCATTGGCTGTGTGTATTCCAAAGAAAATCTAATACACAAAGATACGAAAAATCCCAACTAATTCATAATGAATCCGTTGGGATTTTATTCTTTTTTACTGAATGTCCCAACTTAACCCTTATTTTGTAAATCCGGATAATTATTCTATTTTTGCAGCGCTAAAGCGACTATCCTGCCTCTGTAGTTCAATGGATAGAACGAAAGTTTCCTAAACTTTAAATTCGGGTTCGATTCCCGGCGGAGGTACTAACTATCCCAGTTTGCTGATTTTCCGGAGTTTTTCTTCGTCAATGATTTTGATTTTCCGGCCATCCAGAGTAATCACCTTTTCCATTACAAAGTTCGATAAGGTACGAATCGCATTCGAAGTAGTCATATTGGAAAGATTAGCCAGATCTTCCCTGGCAAGATAGATATTAATCGTAGAATCTTCCTCCAATCCATAACTATCGATAAGAAATACCAACGATTCTGCCAGACGACCGCGGATATGCTTCTGAGTAAGATTTACCGTCCGTTCGTCGGCAATGCCCAAATCGACCGACAATTGATGAATGAAATATTTACAAAGCGCAAAATTATGCTTCAGAATATCTTCTACAACCGGCATCGGAATCAAACACACGGAACAAGCCTCGAATGCCGAAGCGGCAGTAAGGTACTTCTCCCCGGCAAAATAAGCTCGATAGGCAAAATATTGTACCGGTTTTATCATCCGTATGATTTGACTGCGACCACCCACTCCTTCTTTAAAAATCTTCACTTTTCCCTTCAACAGACACATCAAAAACTTTGGTTCATCATTTTCTCCATAAATCATTTGATTTTTCTTAAAATGCTGAACCGAAGCACTCTTACGAAGCAACTCACGCTCCTTCTCATTCAACAAGCGCCACACATCACTTAAGCTGCTTGAAAAATCGATCACTTCCTGATGTCTTCTGTCCATTAATATGTTTTATAACAATGTTATATAGCACAAAAGTACAAACTATTTTTGGAATTTTGTACAAAACACCGTTTTTTTTATACGAAACACGGATGTATCTGATATCAAATGATTAACTTTGCAACCGCCATTGTTCAAAAATGAGTCAGAAGTATATTACTGTTTTTTTAGTTACATTGTTCTGTCCTTTTGCAGAATATGCATATTCAAAGGATAAAAACAAAGACGCTTTTGCAGATAGCGTCATGGTCGAGGTTTTTCAAAGATCTGAACTCTATGGGAAATACATTGTTGAATACGGAGCCTGTGCCTACATCAAAGCGACCACACGGATAGTGAGTAAAAATTTTCTTTTCAGGTTTGCTCCCGATTTTCTTATTCTCGATAAAAAAAGTGATGAAACTTTCCTGGAGAGTGTTGCCGACATCCACTTTCGTGCTCCGAATACTTTCACCCAAAAAATCATTGCAATTAACGGAACCACTCAAAACACCAACGAAATTTACCGGAAAGCCATGCAATTCCTGAATATCAATGTCTACAATCCGACCTCATTCAACAATGAAATATTAATGCCTACTGCCGAAAAAGGATTCAAATATTATCGCTTCTTTTACGATTCCGATATCGATACGATGGGATATAAAATACTAAAAATCAAAGTAGTACCAAAAATCAAAAGCCAAAAACTGATATCAGGATACCTTTATGTCGTAAAACACCTTTGGACGATAGCCGGGATCGAAATAACAGGAGAAACAAACTTTCTGGATTTTCATGTACGAACCCACTTCGGACTTCCTGAAAAAGATTTTCTGGTACCCCAAACAACAGAAGTGAATCTGCACATGAAGTTACTCGGAAATGAAATTGTTAATCATTACAGTTCAAGTTACAACTATTCCTTTATCAAAAGATATGAAAATGAATCCGACAGAAAAAAATTATCTCAAAATTATGATCTAAGCGATCATTTCAATGTGAATCCGGATTCTTTACCTGTAATCAGAGATTCCTCATTCTGGGCACAAAACCGCACCATCCCTTTAACCCAGGAGGAAATAGATATTTATCGACGGCATCAAGAAAAAACAGAAATAAATACAGATACCTTCAAAATACAAAGTTTACCCAACTGGAATTTCGCAAAGGGAATTTTCACGCCCAAAAATTTTGAATACAACTCGACTCAATTCCATTATTCCGGACTTTTTAATCCGCTTAAAGTAGCCTACTCCAAGAAAGACGGAATCGCCTACTGGCAAAAATTAAAATTAAAAAGGGAATTCGAATCGGGAAAAATGATCAGCTTCAATCCCGATATCGGATTCGTATTCAAAAAGAAAGAAATCTTTTTCAATACCCCGTTGAGCTACCTGTTCAATCCTCAAAAATTGGGACAAATAGAATTATCCCTCGGAAACCGGAATCAAGCATACAATTCAAAGATAATCGATAAAATCAACCAGACCATCCCCGATTCCACCGATTCCGATGATCTCAACCTGAAATACTACAGGCATTATTATTCTGCCATGACCATACAGCATGAATTATTCAACGGTTTCCTGTCAAAAATAGGAGTAGATTACCACTTATACAATCCGGTCAAATCCGGTAACCAAATGCGACTCAAAACAGAAATCAAAGAAGATATCTCAGATCTGATCGATGAAAAATACAAATCATTTACTCCTACAATCGGATTTCGATGGACCCCGAAACAATATTATCGAATCAACGAAAAAAGAAAAGAATACCTCTGGTCAAAGTATCCTACTTTTTCCTTTGAATATGCCAGAGGAATTCCCGGAATCTTTAGCAGCAACAGCGATTACGAACAAATAGAAGCCGACATTCAGCAAAGTATTTCGTTGGGTTTGCTCCGATCGATTCTATATTATGCAGGAGTCGGATTGTTTACAAATACTCGTTCCGTTTATTTTGCAGACTTCAAAAATTTCAGACGGCATAATTTCCCCGAATCCTGGAACGACCAAATAGGCGGAATCTTCCATTTACTCGATTCTTACTGGTACAATGCATCCAATTCCTACATTCAGCTTCATGCCATGTATGAATCTCCTTTTGTGTTTCTCCAACTTTTCAAAAATGTTACAAAAGATATTTTCAAAGAACGATTCTATGTCAGCCAGCTTTATACCCCGGCAGTACCGTGTTACACCGAGCTCGGATATGGTGTTGGTAATTACATCTTTAACCTGGGTGTTTTTGCCGGTTTCAATAAAACAAAATACGAATCCGTAGGATTCAAATTCGCATTC
>JAITTA010000080.1 GCA_031287395.1 Dysgonamonadaceae bacterium
CTTCCACCTCTTCGATCCGGAATCCCCGGCTTACGGCGAAACGCATCAATTTCCGGCATATTTCAAATTCGTCCTTTCCTTTTATGCTTTTTTGTTTTGTTTGCAATAGTTGCAGCAGTCGTTCTTTGTTTTCGTCGGGGACGATTACTTGAATGGCTTCCTTTATCAAGGAGTCCGGAATCTGTTTTTTCTTCAGTTCGAATTGGATTTTGTAAGTCCCCCATTGATTGTATTTGGATTTATCATTGACATAAGCACGGCAAAAACGCTCTTCGTTTAAGAAATTTTCTTCCTGTAAACGGTTTAAGATGCAATCCCGGTCTTTCTCCGGAATTTCCCATTGGGATAATTTCTTTTTCACATCATCAATACATCGTTCCGCTTTGCTGCAATAAGCGGCAAGAAGATGTAACGCTTGCTCCGGATTTTTCATTCTTTTCACTCTTTCATTCATTCATTTTTGCCCTTACAATCCTGTCTTTCCCCGAAATATCCTTTATCAGTTCCACGTAATTATATCCTTCCGAACGGAACATCTTCTCCGTATCGCGTCCATGAAGGGCGCTTGTTTCGACGTAAATTTCGCCGGTTTCTTTCGAATATTTTTTTCCGAAACCGGCTATTTGTTTATAAAACAATAACGGCTCCCGGTCCGGAACAAATAAGGCATTATGGGGTTCGTAATCCAGGACATGGCGTGCCATATTCTTTTGTTCCGAAGTGGTGATATAAGGCGGGTTACTGACAATAATATCCCATTTTTCGGGGAATATACCGGGAGGAAATGCCTCAAAAAGGTCCTGACCGATGAATTGTACTTCTACTTTATTTATCAGGGCATTCCGTTTCGCGGTTTCGAGCGCTTTTTCCGAATGGTCTATTGCATAGACCCGGGCGTGCGGCAGGTATTTTGCCAGACTCACGGCAATGCAACCCGAACCGGTTCCGATGTCTAAAATGGTGCATGGTTCACGGGGTACGACATCTGGTTTCCGGTGTATTGTGTGCATATTGATGATCAGTTCCACCAGTTCTTCTGTCTCGGGGCGTGGAATCAATACGTTTTGATTGACGATGAAGGTCATTCCGTAAAATTCGGTTTCTCCTAAAATATATTGTATCGGTTCATGATTTTGTAATCTCATAACGATATCTTCAATTCTTTGGCGTTCATTTGGAGAGATTTCCTTATCTTTGCATAGAGAAATTTCGTGAGGTTTTACTCTGCAAACGAATTCCATGATTCGACGGAATAAAGATTTTATCTCATTTTCTTCGTAAATGGAATGAAGTTTGTTGTGGATATATGCTGATAAATATTGCATGAAAAACGTTTTTTTTTGCAAAGATAATAATTTGTTGAGACACGAGCAATACATGGGTCGTTGCCTGCAACTGGCCGCTTATGGAAAGGGTTGTGTAGCTCCGAATCCGATGGTAGGTTCTGTGATTGTGCATGAAGGCCGAATTATCGGAGAAGGATTTCATCGCCGATACGGGGAAGCTCATGCCGAGGTGAATGCAATCCATTCTGTTGCGGATCAGTCTCTTCTCCGTGATTCGACTTTGTATGTCAATCTGGAACCCTGTTCTCATTATGGAAAAACGCCTCCTTGTTCCGAATTGATCATTGAAAAGCGGATTCCGAGAGTTGTTGTCGGTCTCCGGGATCCTTATCCTCAGGTTTCGGGCCGTGGAATACAAATGCTTCGTCAGGCAGGGGTGGAAGTGATTCTTGGGATTCTGTCCGATGAGTGTGAATATTTTAACAGGCAGTTTTTGACGTTTATTCGTAAAGAAAGGCCTTATATCCTATTGAAATGGGCACGGTCGAATGATGGATTTCTGGATTGTTTCAGGACTTTCGGGGATGGAAATCAGGCGATCCGGTTTTCAAATTTTTTCACGCAGGTTTCTGTCCATAAAGCGCGTACGGAAGAGTCGGCCGTAATGGTTGGAACCAACACGGTGATGCTTGATAATCCGATGTTGAACGTGCGCTTTTGGACAGGAAAAGATCCTTTGAGGGTTACCTTGGATAAAAACAGGAGGATTCCGGAAGGAGTGAATATCTTGGATAGTTCTGTCCCTACGCTGGTTTTTACGGATCAATCTTCTCTTGCGGATGATGACCGGTATTGTAAAATTGATTTCAATCAACCTGTTTTGCCTCAGGTGATGAAGGAATTATATCACCGGAAAATACAATCCCTGATTGTCGAAGGAGGTTCGGAATTATTGAAAAGTTTTATTTCCGGCAATTTGTGGGATGAAGCGCAAATTGAGACGGCAGGATTTTCCCTTGGTTCGGGAGTCCGGACTCCCTGTATCCGTGGGAAATTATTGAATGTCCGAAAATGTGAAAATTCGATAATTTCGATGTATGAGAATGATTTTATCCCATAAAAATCTATAAATATTAACGAATATAGCTGATAAAGTAAAAAATGTTTCTACTTTTGCAGACCCAATATTGTTTATAAATAACGTTACTTGAATGAATTTAAGGAAAGGTTTTTACATTTTTTGTTCCGTAATCATGATTTCAGTCCTGACATCTTGTCTGGGAAGTGATGATACGGAAGTAATTATTCCGATTGATGCACAAATAACGGCGTTTAATATCTCGCATGATTCTGTTCCGGCTCTGGATAGTCTGGTTTTTTCGATTGATCACTTCAATGGACTTATCTATAATCACGACTCTTTGAGGTATGGGATTGAAATCAAAGAAAAAGTAATTGCAACCTTTTCAACCTCAGCCTATGCTGTTGTGGACATTACCCGTAAGGAAGACGGGGATAGTACTCTGATAGCCAGTGGCGATTCGTTGGACCTCAGAGAGGTCGCCAGATTGAGGGTTTATTCTTATTCCGGAATAACCAAGGAGTATCAGGTTAAACTCAATATCCATCAGGTCGATCCGGATTCTGTCCGTTACTGGAAAATTGCGGATGGCTTGAGTTTCTTGGACGCCGATCAGGTAAAATCCGTGTATTTCTTAAAAAAGCATTATACTTTTATTTCTACTTTTACCGGGAATGTCGTCAAACTATATAGTTCTTCGGATGCGGAGAATTGGGAGGAAGAATCGATAACCGGTATACCGGGTAATGTTGTTGTATCCGAAATCCGGAATACAGGCTCGGCATTGTTTGCATATACCGCTTCCGGCCAGTTATATCGTTCGACGAATGCCACATCATGGGAACTTGTAACGACTACCTATCCGGTTAAAGCTGTTTTCGGACAGATTGAGGAAACCCCGACGCAAGAAGCCGGTTTTGCTCTGCTGGTTGAAAAGGAAGGTAAAAATATCCCTGCTTTTACTCCCGATTTTGTGGAATGGTCGTATGGAAGTGAATTGCCGGAAAATTTCCCTGTTTCCGATTTTTCATCCGTTAACTATGTTAAAATGTTATTGAATCGGGTGACTGTTATCGGAGGTAAAAATTCTTCAGGTAAGTCTCAGAATGCGGTTTGGTCAACCAGTAACGGAGTGTATTGGGCGAAGTTAACCGACAACAACCGGGGACTTTTTCCTGTGATGGAAGGATGTAATGCTTTTGTTTACAATGGGATGATTTATCTCTTGAATGGAAGATTTGTAGATGATTCTTCGGATGATGGTTTCAATAAAGTAACGTATTGTTCTAAAGATGGAGGGGCTACCTGGCAAATAGATCAGGAAAAGACTTATCTCCCCGATGATTATCAGGGAAGATTCAGGGCTTCTGTTGTAGTGGATGAAAATAATTATCAGTATATAGTGGGCGGGTATGAATTTGCCGGACCATTAAAAGAAGTTTGGAAAGGTATATTGAATAAATTGTCTTCGGGTAATTAATAAACGGTAAAAAGGAATTTGTATAATTTTGAAGCATTTTTCGCGTTTTTATAGGGAAAAGTCATGTGCTTATATGAAACAAGTTTCAATATTATATTATGTGAGAGCCTTTTGGATGCTGTTCTTTCTATATCTGATAACCTGTGTAACGGCGGTTGCCCAGGAATATAAATACGAAGTAGGAGGCATGGTAGGAGCATCGATGTATATGGGAGATGCCAACCGGGACCATTTTTTCCAGGGTTTACATCCCTCATGGGGCGCGGTATTTCGTAAAAATCTGGATTTCAGGTGGGCTGTAAGAGCCGATTTACTGATGGGAAAGGTTTCCGGAGATACTAAAAATACCCAAAATGTGTTCCCTGAAAATGCACAAGTCTCTTTCAGTCGTAATTTTTATGAATTGGGAGGACGGATGGAGTTTAACTTTTTGCCCTATAGCGATAAATTTGCTTATTTGGGTACGAGTAAAATTGCTCCGTATCTTTTTGCAGGTTTTGGATTTACATTCGCACCGGGAGATGATCAAAGTTTCTTTGGTTTGAATTTTCCTCTCGGAGCAGGGGTCAAATATAAGATCAGGAACAGGATTAATTTAGGCTTGGAATATGGCGTGAGAAAATTGTTTCAGGATGATTTTGATGCGCCCGGTTCGGAAGGGTTTAATTTGGATAATCCGTATAAAATACCTGCGAATTGGGCAAAAAATAATGACTGGTATTCTGTGTTGATGTTTACGGTAACTTGGGATTTCGGTCCGAATAATAAAAAATGTGCTAACCCGGAGTAATGTCCGGAATAAAATAAATTTTTCATTCCTGTAGTTCCGGTTATAGGGATCAAAAGAGAAGATGTCATTGAAAGACAAGATAGAACGTACAATGCTTCCTGAACATATTGCCATCATTATGGATGGGAACGGAAGGTGGGCCCGGAAACAGGGAAAAAGTCGTTATTGGGGTCATCATGAGGGAGTTGTGTCTGTTCGGAAGGTTGTGGAAGCTGCTGTTGAATTGGGTATTAAATACATTACATTATACACTTTCTCAACTGAAAACTGGAAGCGTCCGCAAGAGGAAGTAGATGCTCTGATGGAGTTGATGATTACGGCTGTTCGTAAAGAAACACCGGATTTGATGAGAAACAACGTGCGTATCCGGATGATCG